>WRAL01000372.1 GCA_009780285.1 Treponema sp. | reverse complement strand
GCGCTTCTGGGAAGCGCCGACGGCCTTAAACTGTTTCAATCGATTTTGCAAAACTGGAGGGCCGCGCGATGAACGCAAGGGAGCCTTCGCCGCAGGAAATAGAAAGCGCGAAAATTTTTCTTTCAATGGGAATGACGGGCGAGGAATACGAGTCGGCGAAAAAAATCCTGGGCCGCCTTCCGAACTACACGGAGCTTGGGCTTTTTTCCGTGATGTGGTCCGAGCACTGTTCCTACAAAAATTCCAAGCCCCTTTTGCGCAGGTTTCCCACCAAGGGCGAGCGCGTCCTTCAGGGGCCGGGGGAAGGCGCCGGCGTCGTTGACATCGGCGACGGCCAGGCGGTGGTCTTTAAGATGGAAAGCCACAACCATCCATCGGCGGTGGAGCCCTTTCAAGGCGCGGCGACCGGCGTGGGCGGAATCGTTCGCGACGTTTTTTCTATGGGCGCGCGGCCTATCGCGCTCCTTAATTCGCTGCGCTTCGGCGAGCTTGAAAGCGATCGCGTCAAGTATTTGCTGACCGAGATCGTCGCCGGGATCGCCGCCTACGGCAATTGCGTCGGCATTCCCACCGTCGGCGGCGAGATTTACTTCGACTCGCGCTACGAACACAATCCCTTGGTAAACGTGATGTGCGCGGGCATCATAAGTCATGGCGACATTCAAAAGGGCCTTGCCAGCGGCGAGGGAAACACGGTGATGTACGTCGGAGCCGACACCGGGCGCGACGGCATCCACGGCGCCACCTTCGCCAGCGAGGAGCTTTCCGAGGAGTCCGAAAAAAAGCGCCCCTCGGTTCAGGTGGGCGATCCTTTTATGGAAAAGCTTTTGATAGAGGCCTGCCTTGAAGCGATCAAATGCGACGCGCTTGTGGGAATGCAGGACATGGGCGCCGCCGGCCTTATTTCCTCGTCCTCGGAAATGGCGAGCAAGGCCGGCATGGGAATAGAGCTGTGCCTTGACGACATTCCCCAGCGCGAGCCGGGGATGACGGCCTACGAAATGATGCTTTCCGAATCGCAGGAAAGAATGCTCATGACAATCGCCAAGGGCCGCGAAAAGGAAATCAGCGATATTTTTTCCCGGCACGGGCTGAGCGCCGTTTGCGTCGGCCGCGTTACCGCCGACAAAATGATTAGGATCGTTCACAAGGGAACAATAGCCGCCGAGGTTCCGGCGGACGCGCTGGCCAAGGGCGCGCCGGAATACCGGCGGCCGTCGAGCGAGCCGGAATACTACCGCGCCTGGAAATCCCTGCGCTGGAAGCCGGCGCGCGTCGAAAATATCGGCAAAACTATTTTGGACCTTTTGGGCCGGCCTACCATCGCCAGCAAGGAATGGGTTTACGATCAGTACGACCGGCAGGTTCTGACCAACACGGTGGCGCTTCCCGGCGGGGCGGACGCGGCGGTGCTGCGCCTGCGCGGGACCCGCAAGGCGCTGGCGATGACCGTGGACTGCAATTCGCGCTACGTGTATCTCGATCCCTTCGTCGGCGGGCAAATCGCCGTGGCCGAGGCGGCGCGCAACCTCGTCGCTTCCGGCGCGCGGCCGCTTGCCGTTACCGACTGCATGAATTACGGCAGCCCGGAAAACCCGGAGATTTTTTGGCAGATGGAAAAATCCGTGGACGGAATCAGCGATGCCTGCCTCGCGCTGGATACGCCGGTTATAGGCGGGAACGTTTCGCTCTATAACGAACGGGGCGAAAGCGCGATCTATCCCACGCCGACTATAGGCATGGTCGGCCTTATCGAGGATCTCGCGCATATAACGACGCAGAGCTTCAAAAAAGCCGGCGACGTAATTTTTATCCTGGGCGAAACCTTCGAGGATTTCGGCGGGAGCGAGCTGCAGAAGATGCAGGAGGGCGGAAAGATTTCGGGATCCCCCCCCCCCATCGATCTGGAAAAGGAAAAGGACGCGCAGGCGCGCCTTCTTGCCGCGATACGGGCCGGGCTTGTAGCCTCGGCGCATGACCTTAGCGAGGGCGGCCTTGCCGTCGCGCTTGCCGAATGCCTTATGCGCGCGGAGCCGGGACTTGGCGCGAAAATAACTCTTGACATGCCGAGCGAGCTTTTGTTTTCTGAAAGCCAGTCGCGCTTCGTGCTGAGCGCAAGCGCGATTCATGCGGAGGCGCTTGCGAAGGCCACGGGCGCCGCGCGCGTCGGCCTTGTCGACGATTCCGGGGAACTGCGCATAAGTTGCGCGGCCGGAAGCGAGGTCAGGCTTTCCGTCGCCGAGATGCATGCGCGCTGGAAGGAGGCCATTCCTTGCCTGCTGAAATAACGGGCCTTGACGAGGAACGTTCCTGCCAATTAAGGCGGGGGCGTTGCGGGGGCGGCGCCCCCGCTGGGGGGGTAGCGAAAGACGCGCGCGGCGCGGCTGCAGCGAGGGGGGGCCCCCTCCCCCCCCCCCCCCTTTCTGAAATGATTTGCGCAGGTGAAACAACGGGCCTGCGCGGGGAATGCGGGGTTTTCGGCGTTTGGGGGCACCAGGACGCGGCGCGCGGGGGGTG
>WRAL01000371.1 GCA_009780285.1 Treponema sp. | reverse complement strand
CCGTTTTTATCAATAAAATCCTGGAGTAGAAAAAATTTGATGTAGTTATCAAAATTCCCGAATAAATCAAAAAAATCACAGTATCGTTTTAATGTGCTGTTTAGAGGATTTTCTTTTTTCTCATAATACAAACGAATACATTCTAATGTTAAATCGAATCTGTCTTTTATGCATGAGAAATAGCTTCCTCTGTCTTGATTTATCGAATTTCCATTGCCTTTTGGGAAAATGATGAAATTTCCTATGGTGTAAATAATATCTCTAAATTTTTCTAATGTTGCATTGGGTATTAAAGGCAATAAGTTGATTATTTCTTTATATGCTGTATGACAATATGTTGAGCTCATAGTGTCGCTGCCAAATCTCATGTCATTCCAGTGTAAGTAGTCATATAAACTCGTGCCTATCTCTAGTTTTAACACTAAATTATTTGGAAGCTTTTTACTCCATAAATGTTTGTGGCTGTTTTTTAATTCTTTGCTGCAGCTATCAGGGTCTTCTTCCGGATAATTACAGTCCGTCCTGAAATCAAAACTCATACAAAGCATTTTTGCTCCTGTACGTCGTCCGCGCAACGCTGCCGGCAGAGTTGCGTGGGCATCGCGCCCTCATCCCCCCGCCACCATCGGGAAAATCTGCGCCACGTCCTCCTCGCTAAGCGGCGCGTCGGCGCCTCCAAGGTGGACGACGTGGCGGCCGTTGATCATGATGATAATTTCCGCGCCAAGGCCGCCGTCCGGCGCAAGCAGCTTTTCGCGGAGCTTGGCGCCGTAGCGATCGCTGAGAATGCGGGCCAAATCCCCCACCGTGGCCGGCGCCGGAACGTCGGTTTCCACGCAATCGGTGTAGTCGCGCAGGTAGGCGAAAAATTTGACCCGCATATGCTCCTCCTAAGCGCTAAGCCCGAGCGCGCCGAGCTTTTCCTTGGTCGGAACGCCGGAGGCGTCCCAGCCGCGCGCGGCGTAATACTCGTTCAGCATCACCTGAAGCTCCGTAACCTTTCCCTTGGCCGCGCCCGATGGCAGCGCCTCGCGCAGGAGCCGGGGGGGCAGGGAGTCCTTTTCCACGCCGGCGGCGACGTTGAAGTTTTTCTCGATGTTCCAAATGCGCTCGCCCTTGAGAAGGATTTCCTCGTCGGTCTCGGTCGAGCCTACAGCGGCGCGGTATTCGGCCGACATTTCCGCAAGGCCGTTTCCGAAGGTCGTAAAAAGGCAGATTCCAAGCGAGTCGACGAGCGCCGTCAGGTCCTGGAAGACCTTCAGCATCCCGGCCTTGCCCTCGGTTACCAGCGGATCCATTTTTACCGGCACGCCCAGAAGCTCCGGCGAGGTCATGTAGCCGCGAACGTGGCAGCCGCCGCGATTGCTCGTGGCGTATTCAAGGCCCATGCCCTGGGCGGCGCGACCGTCGTAGGCCGGCATTTCCTGCTTTTTCACGGACATGGAAAGCTCAGGCGCGCCGTACTTTTCGGCCATGCGGTACGAGCCTTTGGCAAGCTCCTTGCCGAAGCCCTCGTTCCTGCCGACTTTTTCGGTAAGCTCGACTATGGCCGCCGCGTCGCCGAAGGCGAGCTTGCGACCGACTTCCTTCTCGCCGATGATTCCCTTTTCCGCAAGCTCCATCGCGCAGGCTATCGTCGCGCCAAGGGTGATGGGATCCATGCCGTACTCGTTGCAGAGGAAGCTGGCCTTGCAGACGGCGGCCAGATCGCTCACGCCGCAGGAGGCGCCGTATGCCCAGGCCGCCTCGTACTCGGGGCCTTCGCCCTTGGACTTGAAGGGGCCGTCGGGAACCCGGCTGAGCCTTCCGCAGCCTATGCAGCAGGAGAAGCAGCCCTTGTTGCGTATAAGGTAGTTTTTCGCCAGGCTTTCCCCGCTGATGCTCTCGGCCTCGGCGAACTCGCCGCCGTCCCGCCAGTTGCGCGTGGGAAGGGCGCCGGCCGCGTTGATGATGTTCACTAGGACGTTGGTCCCGTAGGCCGGAAGCCCCTGGCCGGCTATGGGGTCGGCCTTGAGCTTGGCGCGCGCGTCGGAGGCGGCGGCCATGAACTCGTCCTTTTTCGCCACGTCGACGCCGCCGGTTCCCACCACGGCGATCGCCTTGAGCTTCTTGCTGCCCATGACGGCGCCCATGCCACCGCGCCCGGCGGCGCGGCTTTTGTCGTTCATCACGGTGGCGTACAGGACCTGGTTCTCGCCGGCCGGCCCTATGCAGGCGATCTTCGCGGCCGGGGAAACGTCCCTGTTAAGGATGTCCGTGGTTTCGTAGACGGTCTTTCCCCAAAGGCTCGACGCGTCGCGCAGCTCCACCTTGTCGTCGGCGACGCAAAGGTAGACCGGCTTGGCCGAGGCGCCCTCGACGATGATGCCGTCGTAGCCGGCGAACTTAAGCTCCGGCCCGAAATGCCCGCCGGAGTTCGACGCGCCTATCGTTCCCGTCAGCGGGGACTTCGAGACGACGTTGTAGCGCCCTCCGCAGGCGGCCAGGGTGCCGGTAAGCGGGCCGGTCATAAAGATGAT
>WRAL01000370.1 GCA_009780285.1 Treponema sp. | reverse complement strand
TTCCTCGAGCATTTTAATCCCGGAAATCGCGTCGTCGGCGCAAAGAGCCTTGTAGTTTTCGTCCCCTAGAATTTGCGCCAGCGTTTGCTGAATCCCGCGCTCGTCGTCAATTACCAGAATCGTCGCTTGAGATGTCATCCCGCTGCTTCCTCCATGTCCGCCGGCAGATCGATAAAGAACACCGTTCCTATTCCTTGCGCCGAATCGAACCAAATGCTTCCGCCGTGATCGTTAATAATCCTTTCGATGATGGGAAGCCCAAGGCCGGTGCCGGCTTCCTTGGTGGTAAAGTACGGCGTAAAAACTTTTTCCGCTTCCTCTTCCGGAATGCCCCGGCCTGAATCCTTGACGCTCAGCCGGCAAAATTGCGCGCCTTTTTTCTTTACCAGATCCGTTCTAATCTCAATCGAGCCGGATTCGTCCATTGCATGAATCGCGTTGAGCATAATGTTCGCAAGAATCCTGGAAAAATAATTCTTTCCAATTTTTACGGCGATATCGTTCGACGCGTGTTCCACGTCAAAGGAAACGTCCGGATACGAGGCCTGGTAGGAGGCCACGATTTCCGGCAGCGCCTCCCCAAGCCTTATCGCGGAAACGGAAGGCTCTATGGGCCGTGAAAAAGCCCTAAACTCGTTGAGCAGGGTCGTAAGGCCCTCCGTCTCCTGAATGATCGCCATCATCGAGTCCTCGACTATCTCGGAGACGCGATCCGGATCGTTGCGATGCCTGCGAAGGACGCGCTCGGCGGAAAGCTTTATCGGCGTGAGCGGATTTTTAATCTCGTGCGCAAGCTGCTGCGCCATGTTCTGCCATATCGAAACCTTTTCGGCCTTTATCAAGGCGGCCCGCGACGTTTCGATGTCCTGCACCATCGCATTAAAGGAGCGCGCAAGAATGCCCAGATCGTCCTGCCGGTTCGAAACGATCTGCACGGAAAAATCCCCGGCGGCGACGCGCCGCGTCGCCTGGGTAAGCTCGGCTATAGGCGCCGTAACACGGCCGGCAAATGAAATCGCCATAATTATTGTCATTAAAAGCGGCGGAACGAAAAATACGAAGTAATAAAAAAATTCAAGAATGCGCAGGTTGTCGCGCAGAACGCCCACAATATCGAAGCGCGTGGCCTGCAACTCGATGGCCGCCATGCCGGAATCAAAGCGCGGATCCAGCGCGTAGCTTACCAGCCGTATGCGAGCGGGATCCGCCATAAGCACGTAGCGGATAAAGCCCGCGTCGCGAGGCATTTCGCGAATCGTAATTCCCGGCAATTGCGCCGGGGGGAGCGCGAGCCTGGCGCCCTCGTCTCCGAAAAAAGCGAGGCCGCGCCAAGCGCCGTCCTCGAAAACAAAGTCCTGCGCCGAGGCTATACCGTCCGGAAGCGCAATCGCGTTTTCCTCCCGCGCCTCGGGCCGGGGAAGAAGCGCGTTCCAGTCGGTGCGTAAAACAATGCCCTCGAAGCGCTCGATATGAAAGGAAAAACTTTCCACGGCGAAAAGGCGCGCCGCGTCCCGCGCTTCCTTCGCGTCGAAGCTATGCCAAAAGCGCACAAGCTCGCTTATGGAAATGCCGGTAACAATGGTAAGAGGCGCGGCGGAGAATATGACGGTAACGACAAAGTAGGCCAAAAGCCGCAGGCGGAATTTCGTGCCGGGCCTTTGCGCGATGGCGTCCCGCACAAGGCCGGCTCCGGCGAAGCACATAAACACAAGCAGCGCGACGGGTATCGCGAAGAACACGACCAGGCTTAGCCTGTCCGGAACGGCGCCGGCGTAAAGGGTTTCCCAAAAGAAGGCGCGCGTAAAAAGCACGGTAAGGACGCAAAGGAGAAGGTAGACGAAGATCATCCCCTTTACGCTAGGAATCAAGTGCTGCAGGCGCGACTTCACGATACTTAGCCCTCGTCGTCTTCCTCGAACTTCGACTCAAAAAGCCTGACTATTATGGCCACGGCTTCCTCCTCGTCCTCGCCATCGGCGATTATCGTTATCCTGCTGCCGTAACCGGCGCCCAAGGTAATCACGCCCATTATCGACTTCGCGTTTATGCGCTCGCTGCCTTTTTCAAAGTACATGCTGCACTTGAAGTTTTTAGTCTCGTTGACAATCAAAGCCGATGGCCGCGCGTGAACGCCGGCCCTGTTCAAAACGGTTACTGTTTTTTCTATCATCCTTGCCCGCCCTAGTTAATTCGAGCCGTCCTGCCAAAAAAAGGCCGGCCGGCTTGCGTCGCTTTCATTCCAGCGAAGAATGTTTTTCTTAAATTCCTTTGCCGAATTGTGTCCCATCGCTTTGAGTTTTTCGTTCATCGCCGCGGTTTCTATTAGTATTGGAATGTTTCGCCCCGGCTTTACCGGTATCTCAAGCTTTGGCACGCTGACCCCCAGGAACTCCATGGTCTGCTCGTCGGTGCCAAGCCGGTCGTAGGCCTTGTCGCTGTCCCAGGTTTCCAGAAGGACGACAAGCTGCACTTCGACGCTGTCGCGAATGGCCCTTACCCCAAAAAGCTGGGTTATGCTGA
>WRAL01000369.1 GCA_009780285.1 Treponema sp. | reverse complement strand
GGCTTTTCAAAATCGGCAATTTCGATCTCGACAATGTTTCCATTGCCCATAATAAATTCGTCAATGCCGTTATCTATAATTTCCTTCAACAAAACATAGATTCCGTCGTCCGGCGAGGAGCCGTCGCCAAGCCGGCCTATGTACATGCCGGTTCGCAGGCGTATATGCTCAAGCGAGGAAAGGGTTTTTATTTTCGATTCGTCGTATACGCCTGAGGCCGACACGCGCTTTGCCGTTTTCGCGGCCGCTGCCGCGCCATTCGTTGTCGTCGGCTTTGTAGCCGCTGGCTTCGTAGCCGCCGGCTTCGTTGTTTTAGCCGTCGTGGGCATCGCCGCTTTCGCGGCGACCGCTTTCGCGGGCGTTTTCGCCGCCGTCTTTTTGGCCTCTTTCGTTGGAGCCTTTTTAGTGGCGGCCGCCAAAGCGGCCGCCGCCCTGGCGGCAAGGCCCCTTGCCGCCGGCTTTTCCATTGTCTTGACTTCTTTCCTTGCCATAGCCTGCTTCATTCCCCCGGCGCTTCCTCTCGATTTTGCCCGCCGCAAGCTCGCCGGAGGCGGCCTGCGGTGGCGGAAACGCTCCCCTAAGTATTACAGAAGAAGGCGAAGTTGTTCAATGCTCCTTTCGGCCTCGGCGATGGACTCCTCAAGCTCGGAGATGGACTTTTCCGCCTGCGCGATTCTGTCCCTTTTTTCCTGTATCATCCGCAGGCACTTAGCGATCTTTGCCTTTTCCTCGTCTATCGCAAGGGAGGCCTTGAGCTTTTCGATCACCTCGTCGCAGTCGCGAATCGCCTGGCTCAGGCGTGCCGCCTCGTCGAGCATTCCCTCGTCCTCGGCGGAGAGGAAGGACAGGACGATTTCCTCCCGTTCCTCGCTCTCCGGCTTAGCGGCCTTGCCCTTTTTCGCCGCCGGCTCGTCCTTGCGCAAGGCCTTCTTCGCCAAAGCCGCGTCCTCGCCAATCTTTACGTAAAGCGCCTTCAGCTCGCCCTGCGCCTGCGCGATATGGGCTTTAAGGCCCTGGATGTGCCGCGATGGGCCGCCTTCCGCGCTGAAGGCGTCGGAAATCCCGCGTTTTTCCGCCTTCAGCCGCGCCGCGTCGCTCGCGAGCGCCTGCGCCTCCGCGCGCCTGCCTGAAATTTCCGCGCAGAGGGCGCTTATTTCCGAGTCTTCCCCGGCTACGCCGTCAGGATGCTGGGCGCTGAAGCGATCGCCTGTGGCGCGGCGGAGGCTTTCCAGGCTGTCCTGGGCCTTGCTGAGGAAGGATCTAAGGACAAGGCTCTGCGCGCCTTTTCCTATCCATGCGAAGACGTTTCCCTTTTCCTTTTGCTCGATTCCGGCCAGGCGCTCTTCCAGCGACTGAACCTTGGTAAGAAGCTCCTCGGCTTGGGCAAGCCTGTCCGCGCAGAAGGCCGCGCATTCGCCGCCGGAGCTAGCGTCCTCTAAAATAAGCCGGCCAAGCAGCGCGTTCATGCCGGCCATGTCCTTGGCGCAAAGGGCCTGCTCCTTTTCCCGGGCGGCGATCGCCTCCTCGATCTCCCTGAGGCGCTGTATCTGTTCTTCCGCGGCCTGGATGGAGTCCTGCGCCCCGGCTATTTCGCCCTGAACGCGCCTGCACGAGCCCAGCTCCCTGAGGGCCGAGATTTCATCCGCGCCGGAGTCCTCTGACCGCTCGAAAATCGCTTCCCCCATGCGCGCGAAAAGCGCGTCCAGAAGGGCCGCCTGCTCTTTCTTTCGCTGCTCGGCTTCGTTTATCTGCCTCTTCCTGTCGTCCATAAGGATATTGTACACTATCCGCGCGGGATTGAAAAGAAATACTTGGGGGCCTCGCGGCCTTTTTATCGAGGGCCTTTGATCGGTGGCCCCCTCCAGCCAGCGGGCGCGCTGCCACGCTCGGTCATGGCGCTGCGCGAATGCCCTCTCGCGGCAGCGCGCCCGCTGGCTGGAGGGCATACGCGGTGGGCATCTTTGTCAGGAAAGGCCGCTATTCTATAGGAAAAAATTCCTTGCAAGGCGCCTTTGCGCCTTGCAAGGAATTTTTAGGTTGGTGGGGCCTTAATGCGTGGAGTTTTGCTTCGCAAAACTCCAGCCAACACGCGCCGGCCGGTATCCCCAACGGATCGTCGCAACAACGCGCAAGCGCGGCAATCCCCAGCGAGATCCCCCATCCGTCATGCTCCGACTTGATCGGAGCATCCATTGCGCAACCAGTACTCCGAGGCGAAGGGACGCGCTAAAGCGCGACGCCTTCGACCAGGGCCTTGCCAAACCTCCATCCCTCCGGCATAATCTTTCGAAACCAATGGCTGCGGCCTTTGCCTGAGGGCAAACGCCCGTGCCCAAAAGAAGGGGGAAATGAAAGTGGCGAAAAACAGCCCGCATTTTAATCTTAAAATACTTCAATTTACCCCCCCCCATTATTCGTAAATAAACACCATTTAGAACGCAAGAAAGCCCCAGGCCTCCGGCGCGCCGGAGGTCTTTTTTTATACCCATCTCCCAACGGTCCAATAGGAGGACAAAATGAAAGCGAGGAAG
>WRAL01000368.1 GCA_009780285.1 Treponema sp. | reverse complement strand
GTCCGCCTTCAGGGCCGCCACGAGCTGCGCCACCCTTTCGGCGGCGCTTCCGTCCTTGAAGATCGTCTTCTTGCGGATGCCTGTGATGCCGGTGGGAGCGCCGGACTTCTTGGTTTTTTCTTCCTTCTTCGGGGCCTTGCCGATGATGTAGCCGCCGATAACGATGCGCTGAATCTCGTTGGCGCCTTCGTAAATCGTCGTGATCTTTATGTCGCGGTAGGCGCGCTCGACGAGCATTCCCTTCATGTAGCCGGCGCCGCCGTGGATCTGGAGCGCCTCGTTACAGACCTCGATGCCCATATCGCTGGCATAGCGCTTCGCCATCGAAGCCTCCATGCCGTGGGGAAGATCCGCGTCCTTGAGCGCCGCGGCGCTGTAGTTAAGAAGGCGCGAAGCGCGCAGCTTCGTGGCCATGTCGGCAAGCTTGAACGAAATGCCCTGGTTAAAGGCGATCGGCTGGCCGAACTGGACGCGGTCCTTGGAATAGGCCAGCGCCGCCTCGAAGGCGCCTTGCGCGATTCCCAGCGCCTGGGACGCGATGCCTATGCGGCCGCCGTCAAGGCTTCCCATGGCGACCCTGAAGCCCTCGCCTTCCTTGCCCAGCAGGTTGGCGCGGGGGACGCGAACGTTGTTAAAACTAATTTCGCAGGTGTGGGAGGAGCGGATGCCCATCTTGTTGTAGGGCTCGGCGATGGTAAAGCCGGGCATTCCTTTTTCGAGGATGAACGCGCTTACGCCGCGAGCGCCCATGCCGGGCGAGGTAACGGCGAAGACGATGTAAACCTCGGCGTGAGGAGCGTTGGTGATAAAGATCTTCCCGCCGTTAAGCACGAAGAAGTCCCCGTCCGGATCGGCAGTGGTTTCCATGCCGCTGGCGTCGCTGCCGGCGTTTGGCTCGGTAAGGGCGAAAGCGCCGATTCTCTGGCCGCGGCCCATCGGAACCATGAACTTCATCTTCTGCTCTTCCGTGCCGAAGTTGTAGATACATGACTGGCTGAGGATGTGCACGGACATGGTAACGCCAACGCCGGCGTCAACCCTCGACAGTTCCTCAACAGTGATGGCGAAGCTCGTGTAGTCCAGCCCCGATCCTCCGTACTTCGTCGGGTAAGGGATGCCCATCAAGTCCATTTCGGCAAGCATCTTGTACACTTCCGTCGGGAACCTGGCTTCCTGGTCAAGCTCAAAGGTTATCGGCTTGATTTCCTTTTCCGCGAACGCCCTGACCTTCGCCCTCAGGTCTTCGTGTTCTTTCTTAGTCTGAAAAGACATCGATACGCTCCTCCTCTATAATATTGCCGGCGACAACATTCCGCCGCCTAGCTCGCTTCACAGCAACGCCGCGATGCAGTTCAATGATTACATAGTCTCATTTAGCTGTCAAGCAGAATTTTTGAGGAAATAAGCTTTTTCCTTTTAAACTACTATACAGTTGTATAGCTTTTCCTTGGGCGCCCCTCGGCGAATTTTTTGGAACGTCGCGGATGCGCAACATAGATTGTAAACCTTCGCGTATCTTTCCGTTTTCCGCTTATGACTCTTTTTTTCGCATTTAGCGCTATTTTATGCAATACATGCGGTTTTACGCGCCGGAAGGAATCGCCGCCGGGCGCTAGCCCGCCTCGGCCCTTTGCGCTAAGCTCCCCTATGCAGAAAGAATTCCTTCATTACGACCTTATGCGCAACAATGGGATAAAGCTGGCGCACGGCATTTACAAGGACGGCTTTCGGCCGGACGTGATCTACGTCTCGCTCAGGGGCGGCGCCTGCCTTGGCAATATCATTAGCGAATTTTTCAAGGTTATGGACAAGGGCACGCGGCCGGTGTACTACGCCGCGGTGGTAGCGCGCTCTTACGAGGACGTGGGGCAGGTGGGGAAAGTGCGGGTTGACGGCTGGACCTACTCGCCGGAGTATCTGCGCGTGGGCGACAAGGTCCTGCTGGTGGACGAGATTTTCGACACCGGCAGGACGATGAACCACCTGGCGCAGGTGATTCTGGAAAAAGGCATTCCCCGCGAGGACCTGAAGATCGCCGTTCACGACTACAAGTGCCGGATCGACGAGCCGACGCCGCTTCCGGTGCAGCCGGATTACTGGTGCCGCAAGCACGACGTTTCCGCCGGCGGCGACGACAGCTGGATTCACTACATGAGCCACGAGCTTCAGGGGCTTTCGCGCGCCGAGACCGAAAGCGAATACTTCGCGCGCGAGGAAGGGATAGACGCGGACTTTCGCGCGGCGATGAACGCGCTCTTGAGCGCGAGCGCGCCTTTGAGCGCGTGATCTGCGGCCTTGACGAGGCCGGGCGCGGGCCCTTGGCCGGCCCGGTCTGCGCGGCGGCGGCGATTCTGCCGGAAGATTTTCCCCTTGGCCTTTTGGCAGATTCCAAAAAAATGAGCGCGGCGGCGCGCGAGCGCTCGCGCGAGGCGATAGTCTCAGGCGCGCTTGCCTGGGGCGTTGGCTGGGCGAGCCATGCCGAGATCGACGAGATCAACATTCTTCGCGCAAGCCTTCTGGCGATGCGGCGCG
>WRAL01000367.1 GCA_009780285.1 Treponema sp. | reverse complement strand
TTTTTAGGGGGGGAAAGCTTTGAAAATATCGCGCGCCTTGTTTTTTTTGGCGTTTCTCGCGCTCCTCGCGCCGGCCCAAAGCCAGGCGCAAGGCGCGGCGAGGGCGGCCGACCTGTACCGGCAGGCGAGAATCCTCATGGCCGACGAGGACTGGCACGGCGCCTCGGCAATCCTTAGGGACAGCCTTCAGCAAAGCCCGGCCCACGCGGACAGCGCCCTGGCGCTCGCCGAGTGCCACTACGAGCTGGGCGAATTCGACGAGGCGCTTCACTGGGCGCGCAGGGCCAAAACCCTTTCCCGCGCAAGCGCCGCAGCGGCGAACCTCGAGGCGGCAACCCTTATCGCGCTGGGCATGCTTGACGAGGCCGGCGCCACGCTCGCCGAGATCCTCGCGCGCGAGCCGAACAACCGCGAGGCGCTCTTCGCCTCCGCCGAGCTGGACCTGGCGCTGGGCCGCCCGACCCAGGCGCTCGCGCGCTACCGCGCCGCCCTTTCGCGCTTTCCGGACGACCGCCGCCTTCTTTTGTCCCTCGCGCTCGTGTCGAGCTCGGTCGGCGACATGGACACGGCGCTTTCCTTCGCGAGCCGCGCCCTGGCCGCGCATCCCAACGACCACCGCGCCCTGCACTGCGCGGCCTACATAAACGCCCAGGCCGGGCGGGTGGCGCAGGCCACGGCCTACGCGGAAATGGCCTTGCGCCTGCGGCCTTCCTACGCGCCCTCGCGCGCGCTTTTGGGGAACCTGCGCTTTTTGGGCGGGGATTTCCAGGAAGCGGCGCGCCTGGCCAACGAGGCCATCGCCTCCAACCCGCGCGACATGGCCGCCTGGTACCTGCGCGGCCTTTCCCACCTGCGCATGGGGCTTACCGGCGAGGCGATCGCCATCTTCGGCAACGCCCTGGCGCTTGACCCCTCGAACGAGTTCATCCGCTTCGCGCTGGACGAGGCGCTGATTTCCGGAACGACGCTGGAGGACCCAAGGCGCGCGCGCTGGGCCCAGTGGTATTTCGAGCGGGCGCGCTCCTTCCGCGCGCGCCACCTTCTTTCCCAGGCGCTGTTCGAGTACCGGCGCGGGCTTAGGCTAAACCCCTTCGCGCAGGACAGAAGGGAATACGCCGAGCTTTTGCGCCTGCAGGGCTACCCTGCGCGCTTCGTCGACGAGCTTAGGTTCATGCAGCACCTGGGCATGGCGGACAGGCCAATGTTCGAGGCCATCGAATCCCACGCGGCGACGCTCGCGGGCGCCGTGGCCGCTTCATGGGGGATAAGCCCGGTGGACCTTGACGGCCGGCATTGGACCGTGGCCGTTTTCGCGATGGAAGGCCAGTCCGCCTCGCGCCATGTCGACGCGAGCGCTATTTCCGCCGGCCTCGCGCGCGAGATGCTCGCCCACGACCGCGCCATAGTCGCCCCGGACATGGACATTCGCCAGGCCTCCTTCGCGAGCGCCTTCAGGACGGCGCGGGAGGCCGGCGCCGACTACTTCATGATCGTGTCCGCCTCTGAAAGCGAAAGGGACGTTTCCCTGCGGGCCGAGCTTTTCGTCGCCAGAACCGGCGCCCCGGCCGGCGTTTTCCATTCGCACCGATCCGGCGCCGACCGGCTGCGCAACGCGGCGCGCCACCTCGTCGATCAGCTCGGCGCCTCCCTGCCCTTCCGCGCCAGCCTTGTCCAAAGGCGGCAGGCCCAGGGCCTTATCGACCGGGGCCGCGCCGACGGCGTGAACGTGGGCGACGTTTTCGACCTCGTGCAAAGCGGCGCCCCGCAGGTCGCCGGCCAGGGCATAGGGATACTTTACGCCCAGGACTACCTTGTCGGCACGATCACGATAGAAAGGGTTGACGAGGAAGTCGCCTCCGGAAGAATTGAGCGGACGGGCTTTCTGGACCGCGTGGAAAACGGCGACGAGGTTATTTTCCAGGCGCCGCCCGGCGCGCGCGCCCAGATCGAGGTAGCGGCGAACCCGGAACTGCGCGACCTTTTGCGCGCGCTTAGGTAGGCGGCGCGCCGGCCCTCTCCCCTGCCCGGCAACTACCGAAACAGCCTCAAAAAAACCTTTTGCAGGGCGGTAAGCGCCGCCGGCTCCTCGTCGAGCGGCTGCCTTAACAGCGCGGCCAGCTCGGAGACGGTTTTTTCCACGATCTTGCGGTTTTCATAGGAAAGAAGCTCCACTTTGTCGGCGATGGATCGCATTTCGGGACTTAGATCGGGCCACGCGGCCTTGGCGCGCCTGCCGGTTACCAGGTACTCCGCCGTCACTCCCAGCGCCCGCGCTATCGAGACGGCATTGTCGGCGGAAGGCTTCGCGCCCTTGGACAGCAGGTAGTTGTCCAAGGTTTTCTTGGGTATGCCGGTGGCGCCGGAAAGCTCCCTGACGCGCATTCCCCTGTATTCAAGCTCCCCTTTCAGCCGCTCTCCAAAACTCATAGGGCATTCTTATCCGGATATGGGTAGTTGACAATTCTTTTCCCTTGTATTAGGGTAAATAAATAATTACCCATATTGAGGTAATAAAGGCCGCGCGCGCGAAAAAGCGAAGT
>WRAL01000366.1 GCA_009780285.1 Treponema sp. | reverse complement strand
CGGCGCGGGCTTTCGCGAGCCTGCCGGAAATTGAGGCTTTGATCGTGGCCGTTCCCGACGGCCCGGTCTATGGCGAGGCGGCGGCGCGCGGGGCTATGGAAGGCGCGCTAGAGGGCTGCGCTTGCGGCCGCGCGATTTTTGTGGCGGGCGGCGCCACACGAAGCGAGTCGGTTTTTAAGGCGCTGTCGGCGATTCCGCCGGGCATTAACTGCGCGCTTATCCACGACGGCGCGCGCCCCTGGATTTCCGCCGAGCTTATCCTTCGCGTGCTGGAAAAATTCCGCGCGCATCCGGCGGTGATTCCGCTTCTGCCTTTGACGGAAACGCCCAAGGAATTAAGCCGGCCGCTGAATGCCGATGGCGCAAACGCTACGACTATCGTAAAAAGCCACCTTCGGCGCGCCTTGGTTGGCCTGGCGCAAACACCGCAGGCTTTCGCCTTTCCGCAAATTCTTGAGGCGCACGGGCTTGCCGCCGAGCGCGCTCTGGCCGAGGGAATAGAGTTTACCGACGACGCGGAGATCTGGGGCGCCTTTTGCGGCGACGTGGCGATTGTTCCGGGCGATCCGAAAAACCGCAAGATCACGTTTCCCGAGGACATCGCGTGAGCGCCGCGCGGGTCGGAATAGGCCGGGACCTTCACCGCCTAAAACGCGGGCGCAGGTTTTTAATGGCCGGGATCGCGTTGCCGGCGAGGCGCGGCCAGCTTGGGCATTCGGACGGCGACGCGCTTGCCCACGCCGTTTGCGACGCGCTTTTGGGCGCCGCCGCGCTGGGCGACATAGGCGCCTTTTTCCCGCCCTCCGACCCGCGCTGGAAAGACGCCGATTCGATGGAGCTTTTGCGCATGGCCTTCGCGCGGGTAAAGGAAGCCGGCTGGAGGCTCGTCAACCTCGATTGCACAGTAAGCTGCGAGGAGCCGAAAATCCTGCCCTTTCGCGACGCTATCCGCGAAAGCCTCGCGCTGGCCTTGGAAACGGGCCCGGAAAATATTTTCGTAAAAGGCAAAACCGGCGAGGGCCTTGGCGACATTGGCCGCGGCCGCGCGGTCGAGGCGCTGGCCGTTTGCCTATTGGAGAAGCGCGAGAAATGAAGTTGAAAAACGAAAAACCCGACCCCGACTGGCCGGCCATACACAAGGCGCTGGCGCGCTGGCGCGCGGCGCTTTCCGGCGGCGAAGGCGGCGCGCAAAAAGAGCCATCCGTTACCACCATCGCCGAGCGCTACCAGGGCGACCCTTGGGCCGTTCTTGTCTCGACGATTCTAAGCCTGCGAACAAAGGACGAGGTAACCCTGGCCGCGTCGAAGCGCCTTTTGGAAAAGGCCCCGAACCCCGGCACGCTGGACGCGCTGAGCGAGGCCGAAGTCGCGAGCCTTTCGTACCCGGCCGGCTTTTACAAAACCAAGGCGGCCAGCATGAAAAAAATCGCCGCGATTCTGCTTGCCGAATACGGCGGGCGCGTTCCGGCCGACCTTGACCTCCTCCTTGCGCTTCCCGGCGTGGGGCGCAAGACCGCGAACCTTGTCTTGATCGAGGCCTTCGACCTGCCCGGCATTTGCGTCGACATCCACGTCCACCGCATCTCAAACCGTTGCGGCTGGCTTGCAAGCAAGGAGCCGGATCGAACCGAGGCTATCCTGCGCCAGATTTTGCCAAAAATATATTGGAAGGGCCTTAATGCGCTGCTCGTGTTATACGGCCAAAACCTTTGCCGGCCGGTAAGCCCCTATTGCTCGCTTTGCGTTATTGCCGATCACTGCGCGCGGATTGGGGTTGAGCGAAGCAGGTAGGCTACTTCGCAAGCCCGTGGCGCGCCAGAAACGCGAGCGCGCGTTCCAGGGCCTCTTCCGACGGAACCCATAAGTCCGGCAGAAATCCAACGCCTTCGAACTGCGAAAGGTCCGGGCGCAGATTCAGCATGGTGCCAAAGACAATATCCAAGCCGCTGTGGGGAAGCGTGGCGCGGCCAGTGCCGCCGCCAACCAAAGTTCCGGAAGTGTTAGCGCCGATGACAATGACGTTTTCAAGCTGGCGCAAAAGGCCGGCGAAACGGTCGCCGGCCGAGGCGGTTTGGCTATCTATAAGGACAAGCAAAAGGCCCTCGCCGGAAGCGTCGGCGAATAGGTCGAGGGAGGCCGGATACTCAGGCCAAAGTCCGGGGCGCGCAAGCAGGCGCCAGTCGTCAATATCATCGCTCCAGTGTCGCGAAAGCTCGCCCACGGCGCGCGAGGACATGGAATACTCGGCAAACATCCTATGCCAGCCTTCGCTGCTCCCCACATATTCGGCCATCCATCGGCCGGGGATGCTTCCTGTGCCGCCTGCATGCCCGCGCAGGTCGATAATCGCCGCCGGCCTTGCGCGCAGCGCGCTTCCCGTTTCGACAAAAGCGTCAAAGTCGTATCCACCTGGAAACGATGCGCTAGCAAGCAGGGCCACGCCCCGCTCCTCGCGCAGATCCCACACGCGATCCAGTCTTTCCAATCTTCGGCTCTGCCTTAGGCCGCCCGTTTCGTGCAGGGCAACGTACCGGCTCATCGTCTCGCCGGTT
>WRAL01000365.1 GCA_009780285.1 Treponema sp. | reverse complement strand
TAAAGCTTTCCTCGGCCTTGCGCTTTTTTCCCACCTGATACCCGGCAAGCGCCAGCACGCCGGCGAGCGCGATCAGAATAAGGCGCGGAAAGCCGGGGAGCAGCGCCAGAAAGCCAAGCACCACGGCGCCTATCCAATAGCTGCGCGAAGTGATCGTGAACTGCTGCGCGACCTGCTCGGTAAGGTATCCGGGCTCCGCCGAGCGCGTAACCACGATGCCCATCGCGGTGGCGATAAGAAAGGCCGGAAGCTGCGTCACAAGGCCGTCGCCTATGGCAAGCGTTATGTAAATCCCCACGGCGGAGGCCAAGGGCTCGTTTCGCATCGTGACGCCAATGATAAGCCCGCCTATCATTTCAAGTGCTATTATCGCGATTCCGACCTTCACGTTCCCCGAAATGAATTTGCTCGCGCCGTCCATGGCCGAGTAAAAGTGCGAATCCTTCTGCACCTGCGCCTTTCGTCTTTGCGCTTCCTCCTCGCTGATCGAGCCGGAGCCGAATTCCGTGTCAATGGCCATCATCTTTACCGGCATTCCGTCCAGCGCGAAGCGCGCCGCCACTTCCGAGATGCGCGTCGCGCCCTTGGTGATGACGACAAGCTGCACGATAATAAAAATGACAAGAATGATGATGCCGATTACTATGGCCTCGTTTCCGCCGGTGCCGACGACGAAGGTCGAGAACGCGCCTATCATCCTTCCGTCGAAGTTTATTCCGTGAACCAAAATAAGGCGCGCCGAGGAAATGTTTATGGCAAGGCCGAAAACCGTGGCCACAAGAAGCACGGTGGGAAACAGGCTGAATTCCGTGGGCTTCCTTGAGTACAGGACGGTGAGCAGGACCAAAAGCGCGAAGCTCAGGTTAAGCGCCATCATCGCGTCAAGAAGAGGAGTGGGCATGGGGATGACGACGAACATAACCACCGTCACGACGGCCAGCCCCATGATATTCTCGCTTAGCATCCTGCCTATGGATGCGGGAGTCGCCCCTGCCGCGCCGGGCGCGCGCGCTACGTCAGCCATTTATTTAGCCTCCTCATGCCGTCTCTCTCGATCCTTCCGCCGCATCGACATCTTCCGCCTGAACGGCGGCTCGCGCGGCTTCCTGCGCCGCCGCTTCCCTGCGCCTGCGCTCGTTGATGTGGTACACCCTGCCAAGAATCGAGCTGACGACGGCAAAATAAGATGCGGGAATATGTTCCCCCACATCGATCTCTTTGTACAGCGCCTGCGCAAGAGGCCTGTTTTCCACCATTGGAACGCCATGCTCCTCGGCCAGCTTGCGTATCTGGGCCGCGATATTGTCAACGCCTTTTGCGCTTACCATCGGGCTTGGCATTTCCTTTCTATATTCAAGCGCCACCGCGTAATGCGTCGGGTTTGTTATAACGACGTCGGCCTTCGGAACTTCAGCCGCTATGTTCTGCTTTTTCAGCTCGCGAAAACGGCCGCGAATCCTGTTCTTCACCTGGGGGTCCCCTTCGTAGAGTTTCATTTCTTCCTTTACCTCGTGTTTGCTCATTTTGTTGCGCTCCCTGAAACGCCAGCGCTGAAAAAGGAAATCCGGTATAGCGAAGATGAGCAGCAACAAGGCGCAGGTAAGCAGCATGCGAATCGCGATAGTCGCGACAGTCGTAATTCCAAGCCAGAGGCCGGCCGTCTGCAGGTTGGCCAGCTTTTCAAAATCCATCCGTATAAAAGTGTAGGCGACGCCGCCGATGATAAGCATCTTGACAATGGATTTCCAGAAATTCCAAATTCCGTCCATGGAAAATATTCTTTTTATGAACTGCCCAAAGCGCGGAATTATTTTTGAAAAATTAGGCGTGATGGTTTTTGTCGTAAAAAGCGATCCCACCTGAACGTAATTGGAAACAAAGGCAGCGATCATCGCGACGGCGAAAAGCGGCAGGACAAGCCGTATGAAGTACCTTAAAAAAACAACCGCGATTACCGCGTCCTGAGTCGGATCGAGCTCGACGGCCCGAGTAAAGAAAAACCTCAGCATCTCAACGCAGGTATCGAGCATCCGGGGGGCCAGGAAAAACAGAACGATCGCCGGCAGGAAAAGCGTTACCGCCGAGCTAAGCTCCTGGCTTTTCGGTACCTGGCCTTCCTCCTCCCGCAGCTTTCGCAGCTTGTGCTCGGTTGGATCCTCGGTTTTTCCATCCGCTTCCTGATTGTCGGAAAACCATTGCAAGTGTATGCGCGGACAGGGCGCGTCGGCGCGCATGCAAGGCGCGCGGGGGAGCGCTTCCATTGCAAGCCTTACCATAGCGGCGCCCCCAAAATCTGCCGGCCTATCGTCGTGTACAGCCCCTGTATGCTCGCGAAGGCCGCCGTGATCACGCCGGAGAACGCTTCCAGCATAAAGGGAAGGGACGCAAGCAGCATGATATACGCCGTCATGATCGCTATGGGGAAGCCCTCGGAAAGAATGTTGATCTGAGGAGCCGCCTTGGAAATAAGACCGGTGGTGAGCGACACCAAAAAGAGCGTCCCCAACATAGGAAGCGAGATCACTATCGCGTCCAGGAACATGCTGGAAAGGCCGGTT
>WRAL01000364.1 GCA_009780285.1 Treponema sp. | reverse complement strand
TGGCGATTTCCGGCGGGAACTTTCACGGCCAGCCGATGGCGCTCTGCTTCGATTTTCTGGGCATCGCGCTGGCCGAGCTTGCCAGCGTTTCCGAGCGGCGCATCGAGCGCCTGGTGAACCCGGCTTTGAGCGGCGGGCTTCCGGCCTTTCTTACCGAGCGCGGCGGCCTGCATTCCGGCTTCATGATCGCGCAGTACACCGCCGCCGCTCTGGTCTCGGAAAACAAGGTCCTCGCGCATCCGGCCAGCGTCGATTCGATTCCGTCCTCCGCCGGCCAGGAGGATCACGTCAGCATGGGAATGATCGCGGCGCGAAAGGCGCGCGAGATTTATTTCAACGCGCGCCAGGTCGTGGCCATCGAGCTTCTGGCCGCCGCGCAGGGCGTGGATCTAAGCCGCAGATCCCCCGGCCGCGCGCTGGGCAAGGGAACGCGCGCCGCCTACGAGCTTATCCGAGGCGAGGTGGGCGCGCTGGGCGAGGATCGCGAGATGTATCCGGACTTTCGGAAAATCGCGGCGCTTTTGGATTCCGGCGCCTTGGTACAGGCCGTGGAGAAGGCGGTGGGGGAGTTGGCGTAGAGGCGGAAATCAATTCTGCAAGAAAACTAACCACGGAGGGCGACCAATCCGCCTGCGTCGGCGCAAGAACTATTGGCGGGGGACGCCCGCCCGGTCAATCGTGCCTGTTCAGCCGCGCCCAGTCGACAAGCCTTGTCCTAAGCCGGCTTGCGGAGGTCCCTCCTTCAGGCTCAGACGACTCGGCCCTTTCGCGCAGGTAGGGAAGGAGCACCTGCGCCTTTATCGCGCCCCAGTCGCCAGGCAGGGGACGGGGGGGGACGAAGGAATCGCCGGAGGCCATCGCGCCGAGAAGCTCGGGGTAAAAAAGAGGGAAAACCTGCTCGGAAACGGCGCGCAGGGCGGAAAAGCCGCCGGCCACGCCGAAGGAGGTTTCCAGCTGGCGAAGGGCGCTTTTTCTTTCCAAAAGGCCGCGCTGGGTCTCGGGGCTGAAAAACCAGTTGACGAAAGCGTCGGCGGCCGCCTGAGCGGCGGAGCCTTCAACTAGGCCGAGGAAGGCCGCGTCGTCGGCCAGGGGAATCCGGCCGTCCAGCGCCAGGGCGCGAAAGCCAAGGGCGGCGCGAATCTCGTCCGGAAGGGCGAAAAAGCGCGAGCTTTGCATGTAGGCGAAAAGTATGCGCCCGGAAAGCGCCATGCGCTCCGGCGGGATCGTGAAGTGCCGGAACGCGAAGTCCTCGGATGCCGCCGCGCCGAGGTTGTCCTCGGAAATCCATTCCCGCGCCAGATCCAGCGCGGCCTCCAGCGCCTCCTCGTCCCATGAAATAGGATCGCCGTCCGAAAAGCGCGCGCCGGAAAGCTCGGCCAGCGCGAAAAGAAAGTTCGCGTCCCAGGTCGGGGAAAAGCCCATGCGGGTAAAGGCGTTCCCGGCGCGCGCGTTGAAGGCGCGGCCAAGCTCGCGCATCTCGGCTATTTCCAGCGTCGTCGCGCCCGAAAGCGCTCCGGCCCGCTCGCGCGCGAAGATCGCCAGGCTCGCGTTGAAGGACACCGGGAGCAGGCGCCGCTCGCCGTCGAAGGTTCCGGCCTCAAGAAGGCTTTCATAAAAGTCCTGGGAAAGCGCGCCGGAATGGAGCTCCTCGTCGAAGGGCCTCAAAAGGCCGCGCGAGTCGTCGCCGCCACGGACGGCGTCGCCGCCACGGACGGCGTCGCCGCCTCTGGCGGCGGCCAGCAGCCAGCTTCCGGCGACGATGTCCGGCCTGTCGCGGGCGCCGGCGGCCTCAAGCGCGCGCGCCGGAAAGTCGCGGTGGAAAACCTCGACCCTGAAGCGATCCTGCGAGGCGTTGAAGGCCATGGCGTAAAAGGCGAAGTCCGGTCTGTCCGTCCAAAGCGTCGCCACGGCGCTTTCCGGCTCGGGCCCGCAGGAGAGGAAAAAAAACGCAAGGAGCGCTGGCGCAAGGGCCGCGCGAAAGGCGGCGCTAGCCTTTTTTCGCAAGCCTTTCCGCCGTTTCGTAGGCCGCGTCCAGCGCGGCGACGATTTTGTCCTCCTCGATGCCGGAGTAGGCGACGCGCAGGCAGTCCGGGCCAAGGGAAACAAGGCCGATTCCCCGCTCCTCCAAGAGCGCCAGGCGAATATCCTCCGCGTCCGGGACGCTCGCGAAGGACATGAAGTAGCCGGAGTTAAAGGGCAGGGCGCGCAGGTAGGGAAAATCCCGGCGAGCGAGCGCGTAATCCTTGACCAGGCGGTAGCGCCGGCGCAAAATCTCGGCGTAGGCGGCCTTTTCGCCCTCGGTTCTCGGATCCTCCATCGCGCGGACAAGCATGCTCTGGCCGACGGTGGAGGCGCAGGAAACGGTCGAGCGCAGCGCGCCGGTGAGCTTGGTCACGAGCGCCTCGTAGCGCGCGGGCTCCAGGCCCTTGGAGGCGAAGGTGACGAAGCCTATGCGCAGCCCCCAGGCGAAGTCCTCTTTTATCGGGCCGTCGATCTTGACGGCCAACACGCGTTCGTGAAGGCCGGCCATTTTCGAAAAGAGCGATTCGCGAAAGGCGTCGGC
>WRAL01000363.1 GCA_009780285.1 Treponema sp. | reverse complement strand
GAGCAGGCGGTAATTTCGCCGTCGTGGTCGATACATTCCGGCGTGGGAACGGCGAACTACGGATTCATCTGGGCGATGGCCGGCGAAAACCAGACCTTCGACGACATGGACACGGTTGACACCGAAAATCTGCGGTAAAGGAGAACAAACATGACGGATATGTTTTCGCTTAAGGGAAAGGTCGCCTGGGTTACCGGCGCGTCCTACGGAATCGGGTTTTCGTTTGCCAAGGCGTTCCACAAGGCCGGTGCCGTAATCGTTTTCAACGACAGAGGGCAGGAGCAGGTTGACAAGGGACTCGCGGCGTACAAGGCCGAGGGAATTCCGGCGCGGGGCTATGTCTGCGACGTAACCGACGAAGCGGCGGTGAACGCGACGGCGGCCCTAATAGAGAAGGAAGTCGGCGTGGTTGACATTCTTGTGAACAACGCCGGCATCATAAAGCGCGTTCCCATGACGGAGATGAGCGCCGCCGAGTTTCGGCAGGTTGTCGACGTCGACCTGAACGCGCCTTTCATCGTGGCGAAGGCCGTAATCCCTTCGATGATAAAAAAGGGCGCGGGCAAGATCATCAACGTTTGCAGCATGATGAGCGAGCTTGGACGCGAAACGGTGAGCGCGTATGCGGCGGCGAAGGGCGGGCTGAAGATGCTCACCAAAAACATCGCCAGCGAGTACGGCGAGTACAATATCCAGTGCAACGGAATTGGCCCCGGCTACATCGAAACTCCGCAGACCGCGCCGCTTCGGGAAAAGCAGGCCGACGGAAGCCGGCATCCGTTCGATCAGTTCATCATCGCAAAAACGCCGGCCGCGCGCTGGGGAAAACCGGAGGATCTCGAAGGCCCGGCGGTATTTCTTGCATCCGCCGCGTCCGATTTCGTAAACGGCCACATTCTCTACGTTGACGGCGGAATATTGGCGTATATCGGCAAACAGCCGTAACAAGGAAAACGGGATACGGAACGGGGATCCCTCTTTGGGAATTTCCGTTCTTTCCTTACGGCCTAAGGCCGGGAAGATCCCACTCCGCCGGGATTTTGGTTGGGCTTCCGGTTTTCGCGTCAACGAAGGCCCAGGTAACCACGGCTTTTGCGATTAGGGTTTCGCCGCGGCGTATTTCCTGCGCCAGCGTTCCGCTTACCGCGCCTTTCTTTACCGGCCACGTCGAGACGGAAATCACGTCGTCCATCATGGCCGGGGTTTTGTAGTCGATTTCGACGCGGGCGACGAAAACGCCGTAGCCGGCTTTCGTGGCGGCGGCGAAGTCGAAATCGATGTCCCGCAGATATTCGTAGCGGGCGGTTTCAAGATAGTTAAGGTAGTTCGCGTTGTTCACGTGGCCGTAGATGTCGCATTCGTAATTGCGGACGCGAAGTGAGTATTCGGTTCTCATGTACGGAGTCTAGCAAAACGCGCGGGTGTATGGAAGTCGCTTTTCGGGGCGGAGCGCGGTTCGTCATCCTATGACACGCTTCTTCTGCCATTTGCCGCTAAACCATCTCAGCAAATATGAAACGCTTCTTACAACAAAATCGGCGCCCATCGCAATCCACACTCCAATCGGCCCAAGTCCAAGGGTGAAAACAAAAAAATACGCCGCGATGACGCGCACGGTCCACATTGAAATTACCGCGACGAGCATAACGTAGCGAACGTCGCCGGCGGCACGAAGCGCGTTGGGAAGAACGAAGCTCATCGGCCATCCGAGCGCCATCGAAATGCAGTGAACTTTGAGGAAGGTCGCTGCCATGTCGTGCGCCGCGGGACTTAGGTTGAAAAGGCTGACCAGCGGTTGCAGAAAAATAAAGGTAAGCGCGCTCATGGCGAACAGAAACGCAAACGCCATTTTCAGTATTTTTGCCGCCTGTCTTTTTGCCTCGCCGTAATTCCCCGCGCCGATGCACTGGCCCGTTACCACCATTAGCGCTATACCAAAAGCGTTGCCCGGCAGTACCGAAAATGAATTTATCACGCTGGTTATCGCGTTGGCGGCAACGGCGGACGTTCCGAAAACCACGAAGATGCGCTGGGTAAGAAGTCTGCCAACCATGAACATTGAGCTTTCCATCGCGCCCGTGATTCCGATATTGCAAATATTTTTTATCATGGAACTCACGACGCGGAAATTGAACAGCCCCGAAAGCGAGATATGCGCGTCGTCATTTCGTTTGCCGTTTCGGTAAAACATAATCCCGATAACCGACGCGGATACTATTCTGCTTATAAAAGTTGACAATGCCGCTCCCATTACCCCGAGACCGGCAACATAGATAAGAAAAACGTTTCCGCCAACGCTCAGAATGTTTGCGAAAAGCGATATCTGCATCGGAACCCTGCTGTTTCCGGATGCGCGAAACAGAGCCGCGCCTGACGTGTACATCGCAAGAAAAGGATACGACATTGCGGAAAACAGAAAATATACGGCGGCGGCGTTCATTACGTCGTCTTCGACGTTTCCGTAGAACAGGCGAATTATCGGGCGGCGAAGCAGCAAGGCTATCAACATCATTGTCAACGAAACAACCGTTACTATGTACACCAACTGTTTCGCCGCGACGCT
>WRAL01000362.1 GCA_009780285.1 Treponema sp. | reverse complement strand
TGCCGGCCCTGGCCTCGGCGCAGGGAAGGCTTTATACGCTGGACGAGACGGTGGCGCTTATAGGCGAGGCCGCCGGCGCCCAGGGCTCTTTCCGCTGGGATCCCTTCCTTCAGGAAGGATCCTTCGCCGCGCGGGGGCATCACGGCGTTTTTTCGGCGGCGCTCTTCCCGGGGGAAAGCGGCTTTTTGATGCTGAACAACAGGGACGTCCACAACGTTCCCCTGCCGTTTTTCCAGGGCGGCTCGCTCGTCTTCCCCGCGGCCTTCGTCGAGACGGCGCAGGACGCCTTCGCCCGCCTGGCGCGCGGCAACGACAGCTTCCATTACAGAATCGCGGCGATCATCATCGACCCGGGGCACGGCGGCCGCGATCCCGGCGCCGTCTTCAATCACGTCATCAACGGCGTTTCCCGCCAGGTGCGCGAGTCGGACATCACCCTGCGGGCCTCGATCATGCTGCGGGACGCGCTGCGGCGCAGCTTCCCGGACAAGCTCGTCCTTACGACCAGGGAGCGCGACGTGTATCTCAGCCTCGCCGACCGCACGGCCATCGCGAATTCCGTGCCGACCAGGGACGACGAGGGGATCATCTTCATCTCGATACACGCCAACTACGCCACGAACCGCTCGGCGCGGGGCTTCGAGGTCTGGCACTTGCCGCCGAACTACACGCGCGGCCTTGAAATGGTGAACGAGGACGAATTCCCTGACCCCGATCTGCGCCGCATCCTCAACATGCTCACCGAGGACTGGTTCCACGCGGAAAGCACGATGATCGCGCAGTCCATTCTGAGCGGGCTCCAGGCCTCGGTCGGCTCGCGAATGCCGAACAGGGGGCTTCGCGCGGAGAACTGGTTCGTGGTAAGCCGGAGCAACATGCCGGCGGTGCTTGTCGAGCTTGGATTTATCAGCAACGCGCAGGACGCGGCCATGCTGACAAACGACGCGGAATTGCGTAGAATAGTGGACGGGGTTCACGGGGGCATCGTGAACTTCGTCGAGGCATTTGAAAGATCCGGGGGGTTTTTGATAGCGCAATGATTCTGAGCAAAGCAAGCCCGACGGCATTTTTCTCCAAGATCCCGAGCCTGCGCCTTTTCGCGGCCCTTTTCATGGCGCTGGCCCTGTCGGCTCTTGCGATCGTAACTTTGATCGATTTTTTAGTTTCAGACCTTGCAAGAAGGTCGCTAGTGTTTTATGATATTGATAGTGGGGAATTAATTATTGAGGAAAGGATGGTCAGGCGCGCCGAATCCGGCGAGCTGGACCTGGCGCGCTACGTGGAGGAGGCTCTGCTTGGCTCGGTCCTGCCCAACGCCCTGCCGCTCTTTCCCAAGGGAACGAGGCTGCGGTCCCTGCTTTATCGGAACGGGACGGTGTACGCCGACTTTTCCGCGGAGGCGCTTTTGCCGCCTCCGGAGGGAGGCGAGGTTCTTGGGAACTTCCGCACCCTTAGGGAGGGCGTTTTAAGGAACTTTCCCCGAGTCGGGGAGGTTCGGTTTTTTATCGACGGGACGGCGGCCTTCGCGGGCCAGTTTCGTTGACGATGGGAAGCGCTTTCGGGTTTGGGGGCGCTTTTCGGGAGTTTGTCGGTAGGGAGGGGGCCGCATGCTTTCAATGCCGCGCGAGCGCGATTGCGCCGGCGCGGCACGGTCTGTGGCAAAGGCGAAATTTGGGTTGCGTCGTTGACAAAAGCGCCCAGATTCGTTAATGTTCTTAGCAACGCTAAGTGTGTCAATTTAATTCAGTTGAAAGGAGTTTAGCATGAAAAAATTGCTGATTCTTGTCGCCATCGCTTCGCTAGCGGTCGGGTCCCTCTCTGCCAATGAGGCAGTTCTCATTGACTTCGGCCTCTTGACGGCTGACATGGAAGTCGGGGATTGGGGAGCCCAAAACCGCGCCACGCTGATGGACTTCTCGAACGTAAGGTTCGCAGGGTCCTTCACCGAGGAGCAGATGATGATGATGAGGACGTCGCTCGCCATCGAAAAATGGGAGGTTGATCTTGCCCCGTCCGCGCGAACCGTGACGAACCAGGCAAGGAGTTTTACGAGGGAAGCCCCCTCCACGCGCTTTGGCACGGTCATGGGCGTGAGGGTTCATTTCCCCCTGGAGCCCTTTAACTCTTGGGCGCACATAAGGCCGCCCTTTGAGATTCCGGCTTTCGAGGCATCCGCCGACGTTCAGGCCGACGGAACCATCACCCCCAACGGGGACGGCAACCGCTTTGAAAACGGGCACGGCCTTGTTTCGAACGTCGCCACGATCAAGAGTCTGGCGGTGAACGTGTACGGGATGAACTTCCCCCACTCGCTTTGGGTGGTGCTCATCGATCAGGACGGCAACAGGAAGACGGTGCCCATGGGCCCGCTCAACTTTGACGGCTGGTCCGAGCTTCGCTGGGACAATCCGGCCTACATTCAGGAAGTGCGGAACCGCGAGCTGCGCATTACCCCGATTTACCCGGACAACATGCCCTTCGTCAAGTTCGGCGGCTTTGAGATCAGGCGCGACGGCTCGCACGTCGGCGGCGACTTTATCACCTATTTCAGGGACGTGAAGATCAT
>WRAL01000361.1 GCA_009780285.1 Treponema sp. | reverse complement strand
TGGCGCTCGCCGACGCCGGCGCGAAGGCCATCGTTTTCGTCCAGGCCGTTCCGGGCACGATCGCGGCTATTCAGGCCACGCGCGAGCTTTACGGCGACGATATATTCTTTTTCCTGGGCGTGACCCACGAGCCGCCGGCCCAGCTTGCCGCCTACGCCGACATTTCGATGATCGCCGACGAGCTTGCGATGGGCAGGGTTATCATCGAGCAGGCCGCGCGCATGGGCGCCGACACGTTCGCGCATCTTTCCTTCCCCAGGCATCTTGGGATGGAAACCATCGCCGTGCGCCGCGCCCTTCTTATGGAAACCGCCGCGCAGTACGGCATCAAGTGGGTCGAGCTGACCGCGCCGGATCCGGTGGCCGAGGGCATAGCCCAGGCCCAGATGTTCGTTCTTGAGAACGTGCCGCGCTGGGTCGAGGAAAACGGCGCCAACACCGCGTTCTTCAGCACGAACTGCGGCCTTCAGGAGCCGATGATCACCCAGATCGCGGCCTACGGCGGGCTTTATCCGCTGCAGTGCTGCCCAAGCCCCTTCCACGCGCTGCCGGCGGCCTTCAACATTTCGATGGAGGGCCGCGAGGGCGACGTCAACTTCCTTCTGGCCCAGCTTGACGGCGCGGTCGGGGCGGCCGGGGGATCCGGGCGCTTTTCGACCTGGCCTGTGCCCATCAACATGCTGCTGGTCGAGGTGGGCGTGCTTTACGCCATCGAATTCCTGGAAGGCAGGGTAGGCCGCCACGATCCGGCCGCGCTCAGCAGGATAACGAACGACGTGGCCGCGAAATTCGGCGGCGCCGTGGAGCTGAGCAACTGGCCGGCCGCCGGAGGCGGCTACCTGGACAACTTCTACATGGTGCTTTCGGACTTCATAACGTTCTAAGCGCCGGCGCCGAGTCCCCATCCGGCGCCGCGTCGTTTGACCTGCGCCCGCGCGACATGCGCGCGGGCGTCCGGGACGCGGGCTCGGCGGCCATCGCCGGCCGGCCCGCGTTTTCCTTCCGCTCGGATATAAATAGGAAATAATTTGCAAGACGACTATGTATTGGAAATGTCCGCCATACGCAAGGCCTACGGCGAAAGCGTCGTGCTTAACGGCGTGTCCCTTTCGGTAAGGCCGGGGGAGATTCACGCCCTTCTTGGCGAGAACGGCGCCGGAAAGTCCACGCTGATGAACATCCTTTTCGGCATGACCGTGATCCGCGAGACTGGCGGCTTCGAGGGCAGCGTGAAAATCTCCGGGAGCGAGGCGCGCTTCGCCTCTCCCACCGACGCGCTGGCCGCCGGCATAGGCATGGTTCACCAGGAATTCATGCTGATCCCCGGCTTTACGATAACGGAAAACATCAAGTTGGGTCGCGAGGACTCAAAGCCCGGCGCGCTGAGCCGGATTTTCGGCAGGGGCCTTGAGCGCCTGGACGGGGAAAAAATGGCCCGCGACGCTCGCCGGGCGCTGGATTCGATCGGAATGGGCATAGAGGAGCATGCGCGGGTCGCCGGCCTGCCGGTGGGCCACATGCAGTTCGTCGAGATCGCAAGGGAAATAGACAAGGAAAACATCCGGCTTTTGGTTTTCGACGAGCCCACGGCCGTTCTTACCGAGGATGAGGCCGACCGGCTTTTGGAAGTGATGAAGTCCATAGCCAAAAGGGGCATTGCGATAATCTTTATCACGCATCGCCTGAGCGAAGTGATGCAGGCCGCCGACCGCATGACGATTCTGCGCGACGGCGAGCTTGTCGCGACCAAGGCGATAGGCGAGACCAGCGTGATCGAGATCGCCGAGCTTATGGTGGGGCGCGCGATTGCCGGCCTTTCGGCGACGGCCGGACGCGCGGTGGCGGCGAACGCGCCTGTGGCGCTGCGGGTAAGGGGCCTGCGCGTCGAAATGCCGGGCGAGGCGGTCAAGGGCGTGGACTTCGACGTTTTCGCCGGGGAAATTTTCGGCATAGGCGGAATGGCCGGGCAGGGCAAGGTTGGCGTGGCCAACGGCATAGGCGGGCTTTTTCCCGCCGATGGCCTTGTCGAGGTTTTCGGCGAGGCGCTGGACCTTTCCAGGCTGGGATCCGCCTTGGAAAAGGGCGTGGCCTTTGTTTCCGAGGACCGGCGCGGGGTGGGGCTTTTATTGGAGGAAAGCATCGCGCATAACATTATGTTCCGCGCCATGGCCACGCGCCGAGCCTTTTTTCTTCGCCGCATCGCCTTTGCAAGCTTTCTTGACGGCAGGGAAACGCGGGTCTACGCGCAGGAAATGATAAGCCTTTTGGACATACGCTGCAGCGGCTGGCGACAAAAGGTGGGCACGCTTTCCGGCGGGAACCAGCAGAAAGTCTGCCTGGCCTCTGCGCTGGCGATGAACCCGGAAATCCTCGTCGTGTCCGAGCCGACGCGCGGCATAGACATAGGCGCGAAGGATCTGATCCTTAACTATTTGAAGGGACTGCGAGACGAGGATGGCCTTACCATCGTCATGATTTCCAGCGAGCTGGCCGAGCTTCGAAGCCTGTGCGACCGCATCGCGATAGTGTCGGACGGGAAGATCGCCGGCATTTTGCCGCCGGGAGCGAGCG
>WRAL01000360.1 GCA_009780285.1 Treponema sp. | reverse complement strand
TGCGCCTCGGGCTGCGCGCTCGCGTCCACCGATGGGCCGGGCAAAAACATAATGACCGGATTTTCGATGCCGGTCATTTCCCTAACGCCCCGCGTGACCGTGTCGTACAAAATAGGATGGCCGGTAACGTCAATGGCGCGAAGAAAAAAGCCGGCGCCTTCCATAAGCGAAAGGACGAAAATCATGCCAACAAAAAAAACGCCGAAGCCAAGCGCGCCGCGCAAAACGCGCGTGGACTCGACGAGGGCGCTCAGCGCCGCGCAAAGCGGCATTGTGGCGGCCAGCGTCAAAAAAGGCCACAAAAAGGCGCCGGGCGAAAGCCCGTGGCCGGGAAACTGCGCCAGCGCCATCACGATGGAGCCGCAGATCACGGCGGCCAGAAGGCAGTACAGCAACAGCGCGCCGGAAATAAATTTTCCAAAAATATAGCGGAACGCGCCGGCCGTCGAGGACGACACAAGCTGCGACACGCCGGACTTTTCGTCGAAGGCCACCGATCCAAGCAGGAACGCGAAGCCTATTATCGGAAGGAAAATCGTGGCGCCCATCGCGCTCGTTACCGGTATCCAGCTTGGGTTGCCGCCCTGAACGAACAAATCCGGCTCCACCTCGATCATGTCGAACAGGAAGGCGCTTCCGGCCCAAATGCCCGGCACCGACGCGTAGGCCAGAAAAAGCGCAAGCGCCATTACCGCCAAAAAAGAAAAGCGGCGCGTCCTTTCCAGAAAGTCGGCGCGCGCCTGAGCCAAAATCGCCCTCATCGCGCGGCCTCCTTTCCCATGCGGCGCAGGTACGCGGCCTCCATGTCGCCTCCCGAAACCCCGGAAAAATCCGCTGGCGCGCCGCAAAAAAGCAGCTTTCCCTTTTGCACGAGCGCAAGCCGCGCCGCCGTCGATTCTATGTCGGAGATTATATGCGTCGATAAAATTATTATGCGCGTTTTGGCCAGGTCCATAAGAAGGCCGCGCAGGTTTATGCGCTCCTCGGGGTCAAGGCCGACGCTCGGCTCGTCGGCGACGATCACTTTAGGGTCGCCCAAAAGCGCGGCGGAAATTCCCACGCGCTGGCGCATCCCGCCGGAATAATCCGAAAGCCGACGCTTTTTGTATTGCGCGAGATTAAATATTTCCAACAGCGACGCAATCTGCGTTTTCGCCTCGCGCGCCTTTATCGATTTAAGCGCCGCTATGTAGCCAAGGAATTCGCCGGCGGTAAGGTTGGGATACACGGCAACATCTTGCGGAAGATAGCCCAGCGCGCGGCGCATGGCGTTTGGGTTTTTCTCCACGCTTTCCCCGTCCAGAAAGCAGGCGCCGGCCGATGGCTTTTCCAGCGTGGCGATTATTTTCATGAGCGTGCTTTTTCCGGCGCCGTTGGGCCCCACAAGTCCGAAGACGCCGCCCGACTCTATCTCCAGGCTGAGTCCGTCCAGCGCTTTCGTGGCGCCGTAATTCTTGGAAACGTTTTTAATCGATAAGATCACTTCCTGCTCCTTGATGCGAAAATCGTTGGGCTGCGTCAGGAAAAGCCGAAACGGGATTGCGGGCTTTCGCCCGCGCGGGATTTGCTTCCGCTTCGCTGTCGTCGCTCAATGCTTCGCAGATTGCCGGAGAACGCAGGTCCATGTCAACAAGCCGCCGGCGTGCCGGCAGTGGCTTGGAGTTTTTGGATCGAGGGCCTTAATTCCTCTGCGTTCGACAAGCGTGGAGTTTTGGGCGGGCCAAAGCCCGAGGGCTTTGGCCCGCCCAAAACTCCGAGGGCAAAGCGTCGCGCTCCGCCGGAGCGCGACGCTTTGCCCCCGCCTTGCGCGCCCCGGCGCAATGCCTTACAATAAGGAAAATCGATGGCTTGGATACAGCGGCTTTTTGATCTCTACGACTTTCTCCGCCCCGTTCTTGACGTGGCCCTTCTTGCCTTTCTTTTGTACAAGGGCTACCAGCTCCTGGCGCGGACGCAGGCCATCCAGCTTCTCAAGGGCGCCGGGCTTTTGGGCCTGCTTTACGGCGCGGCCTACTTCCTGCGCCTCAACACCCTGCAATGGGCGCTGGGGATCATCGCGCCGGGGCTTTTTATCGTCGTGGCCATCGTCTTTCAGCCGGAGCTGCGAAAAATCTTCATGCATTTGGGCCGGACGGAATTTTTCAGGCCGAACGCCAAGCCTTCCGGCGGGCAGATCGACGCGGTGCTTACCGCCGCCGAGCTTCTCTCGCGCAGGCGCAGGGGGATGATCGCCGTCTTCGAGCGCAGGTCGGACCTTCGCGGCGTGAGCGAGACCGGCACGAGGCTCAACGCCGAGATTTCCTCGAGCCTTATAGTCTCGCTTTTCGAGTACGACGGCCCGCTGCACGACGGCGCCGTCGTGATACAGGGGGGAAGGATCGTCGCCGCCGGCTGCTTCCTGCCGCTTTCCGATCAGCAGGGCATAGGCGCCAACTTCGGCTCGCGCCATAGAGCCAGCCTGGGCATTTCCGAGCAGTCCGACGCGGCGGCGCTCGTGGTTTCCGAGGAAACCGGCGCGATATCGATTGCCGTTGACTCGCGGCTTTACTACGATCTTTCGCTGGCCGAGGCC
>WRAL01000359.1 GCA_009780285.1 Treponema sp. | reverse complement strand
CGAAGGGCCGAATTCGGCTTTTTGGGCGTAACCGTCAAAACGCGCGTGCAAACCCCGCGCTTCTGGGGACAGGAACGCAGCGCCGGGGACTTGGTTTTAGACGTAACCTTGCGTCGCCCGAAGCGCACCAACTGATTAATAGTAGGCATTCGCTGAAAACTCCTTAATATCTGCCTGCGCCTAATCATACGGCGCATTGGGTACAAGATCAAGCGCCCCTTGCGGCGCAAGCGCGCGGGGGCGGAACGATATAGCCTAAGGCTAGCGGAAAAGGGAAAAAGTGTCAAGCGGCCCAAGCGATTTTCTCGAAAAGAATCCGGCGCGCCGATAATAAGTCCGTATGAGAAAAATATTCCCCCTGCGCTTCCTCGCGCGGGCCTTTGCGCCCGCGACGCTGGCCATAGCGCTTTCCACCTGCGGAACCCCGCCGCCGCCCCAGCCGGCCGTCGACGAGGGCCTTGAGGCTCTGTATCGCTTCGCGCGTCGCGCCGACGGAAGCCACGGCTACGATCCGGAGCGGCCGGTTTTCCAGAGCCTTTTTTCCGACCGGGCCGTCGAGCTTCCCCGCTCCGTCGCGCCGGCCAAGCGCGAATTTCGCGGCGCCTGGGTCGCCACGGTTCACAACCTCGACATGCCCGCCGCGCCGACGCGGGAACGCTTCGAAAGGGACTTCCTTGATATCCTGGACGTTCTGGGCGAATGGAACATGAACGCGCTGATTTTTCAGGTTCGCCCGGCGCTCGACGCTTTTTATCCCTCGGAAATAAACCCCTGGTCGGAATTTTTGACCGGCAGGCAGGGCGATCCCCCGCTTTGGGGCGCGGACTGGGATCCGCTTGAATGGATGATAGCGCGCGCGCGCGAGCGCGGCATGGAATTTCACGCCTGGCTTAACCCCTACCGCGTTACGGCCACGAGCTATCTTTCCCAGACGATGATCCGGGGGATGACGGCCGGGGCGATCTCCGCGATGAGCGTCGAGGATTTCGTTGAGGCGCTCGCTCGCGCCGGCGTTTTGTCCCTGGACAATTTCGCCGCGCGAAACCCGCAGTACGTTTACCGCTTTAACGGCCGCCTGAGCCTGGACCCGGGCTTTCCGGCCGTTCGTCAGCACGTCGTGGACACTGTAATGGAAATAATTCGGCGCTACGACGTCGACGCGATTCATTTCGACGATTATTTTTACCCCTACCGCGCCGGCGCCCAGCTTTTCGGCGCCGCCGGCGAGGACCGGCGCGCCTTCGAGCTTTACGGCCTTGGACGCTTCCCGGACAGCCCGGCCGGGATCGCGGCCTGGCGCAGGGAGAACAACACGGCCCTTATGCGCGAGGTGGCCGAGGCGATCGCCGCCGAAAACCGGCGCGGCGGGCGCGCCGTGCAGTTCGGGGTAAGCCCTTTCGGAATTTGGGAGCACGCGCAGAACGACCCGCGCGGCTCGGCCACGCCGGCCGGATCGGGGCAGACCTATTCGACCCAGGTTTTCGCCGACACGCGCCTTTGGGCGAGCGAGGGCCTTGTCGACTATATCATCCCGCAGATTTATTGGAGCTTCGATCAAGGCGCCGCGCCCTACGCCGAGCTTGCAAGCTGGTGGGCCGAGGCCGCGCGCGGCTCTCGAACCAGCCTGTACATTGGGCACGCGCAGTACAAGCATTTGGACAACGCCGCAACGGAGCCGGCCTGGATGAACCCCGAGGAAATTTACAATCAGCTTAGGTACAACAGGCTTTACCCGGAAATCGCCGGCAGCGCGTTTTTCCGCTTTGAAAGGCTGCTTCCCGTGGCGGAAAGGGCGGGCCCCGGAGCGCGCGCCCACAACGAGGCCATAGAAATCCTGCGGGGACATTATGGCCGAAACATCGCGCTCCCGCCGGCCAAGCCCTGGCTGATGCCGGAGCCGCCGGAGCCGCCGCGCTCGGTCGCGCTTCGCGGCGCGACGGTTTCCTGGAGCGACGTTACGGAAAACAACGCAAGGCTTTACGTCGTTTACCGCGCGCCGGAATCCGAGCTGCGAAGGGCCGGAGCGGACGCGATAATAGCCGACCCGCGCAATATCGTTGGAGTGGTGGCGCGTTCCGGCAATTCGGGCGTTTTCGTCGATCCGGCGCCGCCGGGTCGGGGCAGCCCTCGCCAGGCCTACGTCGTGACGGCGCTTAACGCGGCGCAGGTGGAGTCGCGGCCGACGGCGACGCGCTGAGAGGCCTCGCGGCCTTTTTGACCCAAGGCCTTTGATCTGGGCAACCATGGGTGGAGTTTTGCGAAGCAAAACTCCGAGGCCAACGCGCCGTAGGCGCGTTGGCCCGCCCCCTGCGGCTGGCGGGCACGCGGGACCTCGGTCATGGCAAACATGCGTGGAGTTTACAGGCGGGCCAAAGCCCGCCTGTAAACTCCGAGGCCAATGCGCCGCAGGCGCATTGGCCCCGCCTCACGGCGGGCGGGTGCCTGGCACCCAGGGCCGGTGCCAGGCACTATTGCGTCACCCCTTCGCGGGAATCCTGCCTTGCCTGTGGCGAATGGAGCGCGGGCCAAAGGCCGGCGCTCCATTCGCCGGAAACCAATCCGCCGACGGCGGAT
>WRAL01000358.1 GCA_009780285.1 Treponema sp. | reverse complement strand
GTCCTCGTAAAGCAGGAAGGGAAAGGTGGCGCCCCGCGCGCCTACCCAGCCGGAAGCGAGCATGCGCGCCGGGCCGGCCGGCCCCGAAACGTTGAGCGCTTCCAGGCGCTCCATTTCGATAAGCCAGTCATCAGGGCCGCCCAAATCCAGCGTCGCCTCAATAGAGACGAAGGCCGGGGATCCCAAAAAGGGGACCGGAAATTCCCTGGCGCGAGCCAGGCCGTAAAGCCCGCCGCCCTCGCGGGCGTCAAGGCTTAGGTCGAGCCCGCCGGAGCCGCGTATGCGCGCCGACATTCCGGGCCGAAGCTCGCCTTCGACGTAATGCGATATGCCCTGATGAAGCGCGTAGAGGCGGAAGTCAAAAAGGCCGCCGCCGGAGGATCCGGGAAAATCGAAGCGCGCGCCCCCTGAAAGACGAAGGTTTTCCTCTCTGATGACCAGATCGGCGGAAAGAAGATCGACCTCGCTTTGAGTCCCAAAAAAGGAAAGCTCGGCCGAAAAATCGCCGCCCGAGATCGCCAGGGCGGGAACGCTGTAGCTAAGCTGCGCGAAATCGGTAAAGGCTATGGCCTCCATGTCCACGCGCGCGTCGCCAAGAACGGCAAGAAGCGCCGGAGGGGCCGCGTCCGCCGCCGTGAAGGCCAGCGCCACGACCTGCGCCGGGAAAGCGTCCAGCGACAGGGCCGCGCTTAGCTGCCAGGGATCGGAATCTATGTTCCCAAGCGCGCGCGCGAGGCCCGGTCGCCCGCCGGGAACCGGCCATTCGAACCAGGCGTCGAATTCAAGGCCCGGATCGCCTGACTTGAGGGTGGCGCCCAGAACGGCCGGATCGGAGTTTCCTATGCTAAGGCCGTCCGTCCAGAGGCTTATCTCACCGCCCCCGGAGCGCACCTCGATATCCGCGCGCACTTCCCGCAGGCTGGCCGCGCTGAAGCCGTCGAACGAAAGAAGGCCGCTGGGCGCGAAGGGGGACAGCTCCACGCCGCCGGAGAATGAGGCGCTGCCAAAAAAGCGCGCCTCCGGATCGCCGGTGTCCGGAAGGACAAGGCTCAGGCTTCGAACCAGCGCCCTTTCGTCGTCGCCCTGCGCGTCGATTTCCAGATAGGCGGCAAGGCCCTCGCCAAAATCCGCCGAGCCGGAAATGTCCAGCGCGTATCCAAGGCCGCCCTCCCCGTCCGTCCAAAAATCCGCGCTGCCGGAAATCCCTATCTCCAGGATTTGCTGAAAGGGCGCGAGCGCGCCGGAGGCGGAGATCAGGTCCGCCGGCCTGAGGTCGCGGAATTCGGCGCGGGCGAAAAACCCGCCGTCGGAAAGCAGGCGATCGACCGTCATGCCGAAAGGAAGATCGTCGGAATCATTGCGAAGGGACAGGGAGCCGTCGCGAAAGTCCAGCGCGAAGCCCAGCGAGCCGGAGCTGGAAATATCCCCCGAAATGGAGGGAATCTCGAAATAGCCGGATCCCTCGCCGGTTTCCGCGCTGCCGGAGCCGCTGAGCCTCATGGCCAGGCGCAGGCTTACCGGCTGGGGCGCGCCCGGGGCGACGATCGAAGGGCCGGAGGCAAGGGAAAGGTTCCACCAGGCGTCAAAATCCAGCCCCGCGCTTCCCAGGCTTGAAACGACGTTCAGCTCATCTATCCGCATCACGCCGGCCGAGCTTCTCAGCGCAAGCCTTCCGTTTCGGAGCTCCAGGGTAAGGCTTTCCGGGAGCGCCGCCTGAAATCCAAGATCGTCCCCGGCGCCGCTGAACAGATCGAGTATGTCCGCGTCGCGCGAAAGGTCGAAGTCTATGTTCGGCGCGTCGAGGCGCAGGGAGCGGATGGAGAGCGGCCTTCCCAAAAGCAGGTCCAAAAGGGAATACGAGACTCGCATGCGCGCGACGGAGAGGACCGGAGTCTGCCCGCCCTGGGCCACGCTCAGGTCGCGAACGTCCAGCGCGCCGAAAATCGACGGGCCTATGGACGAAAAGCTGATTTCCCGGCCGAGCTGGGCCTCGAGCGAGCCTATCAGGCCGTCGCGAAAATCCCTCAGCGCGCCGGAGGCCAGGCGCCAGGCCGGGATCAAAACGAGGGCGCCAATGCCGCAGATGGCAAGGAAAACAAGAACGCGCGCGACTGACAAAAACCGTTTTTTTTCCACGCGCCCTCCTAAAAAATTTGCGTTGCCTTCTATGCTATACTATAACACATTTGCGCCCGTTTTGTTTCGGGCTGGGGCCGCGCGGCCTTTGGGATCTAATGCCTTTGATCTGGGCAACCATGGGCGGAGTTTTGCTTCGCAAAACTCCGAGGCCAACGCGCCGTAGGTGCGTTGGCCCGCCCCCTGCGCCCCGCCGCGCGCGGGTCCTCGGTCATGTCGCTGCGCTCCAAATGCCCTCGGCGCCCGCGCGCGGCGAAGCGCAGGGCATTCGCGCCGGGCTTTAGCCCGAGGGATCTTTGTCAGAAAAGGCCGCTCATCGCTTTTAGGTTGTCGGGCTTTGATTTCCGGGCAACCAGGCGTGGAGTTTTAAGGCGGGCTAAAGCCCGCCTTAAAACTCCGGAGCCAATGCGCCGTAGGCGCATTGGCCCGCCTTGCTTTTTTCC
>WRAL01000357.1 GCA_009780285.1 Treponema sp. | reverse complement strand
CGGCCCGTCTTTTGCGCCGCCCAAGGGCTTGTCCTAAGGCTCGTCGTTAGGCCGAGGCGGCCAGGGCGCTTTTTTGGCTTTCCGAGGACGCGCTGGCCGCCGGGCACTGCGCGCAGGCCGCGGCCTTGTCCGCAGGAGCGGCGCTAGAGGCGCCGCAAGCCGCGCTGGAGGCGCCTTTCCTGTCGGTAACGTAAAAACCCGATCCCTTGAAAATCACGCCCGCGCCGCCGAAAATCAGCCTTCGCGCCTCGCTTCCGCACTTTGGGCATTCGTCAAGCGGCTTGTCGCTCATGGACTGGAACGCCTCAAAATGATGGCGGCATTCCTTGCATTCATATTCGTAAGTTGGCACCGTTATTTTCCTTCTATATCGTACATAGCCCGCGCGGGGCGCGAGCCTTGTGTAATCGCTCAAGTCGATAGTAGCGAGTCGCGCGCCTCTCGTCAAGAGGGCTTTTCCCTAGTTCGCCGAGAGAACCTTTTCGCTTGCAAACATTCGCGCCAGCGCGACCGTCCCTAATGCGGCGAAGGCGATATTCGACGCGATGGAAACGCAGACCTGGAACACAGTGTGGCTCCGGTTAAGAATATCGTTGATGCTCTGAACGCTGTTAAAGATAGGAATAAGGCCTTGCAAAAATCCTCTTTGATCTATAAAAGCGGCGGCCATGCATGTAATCATCACTACAATCATCATGGGCGAAAGAATCATTTGCGCTTCCTTTACCGTTTTCGCCTGGGCCGCGACAAGGGAAACGATCGCCACAATAAAAAGCGCGCAGGAAAGCAAAAGAAAAAACAGCGCGACGGCATCGAAAATACCGTACCGGCCCATATTCATGGCGCCCATCCCGGATGCCTGCACGGCTTCTTCCTCGGCGCCAAATTGAGCGCTAATACCTCTAACAAACCTTGGCAAAGCAAGAACTATTCCCAATGTGCCGGAGATGCCGCACAAAAAAGCCTGAAGGCTAAGCCCCAGAATTTTTCCCGAAGCAAGCTCCAAGGGAGTTATGGGCGTAACAAGAATGGTGGAAAGGGTTCCTCGCTCTTTTTCCCCGGTTATCGATTCCGTGGCCGAGGAAATGGCGGCGCTGTAGACAAAGGTAAGAAGAAGCATAGGGAGCAGAAGCGCGAACATGTTTCGCCCGGTCTCGCCCTCCGCGGCCAGATCGCCGTCGCCGGTTAAATTAATGTCAAAGCCGCGCGCGATGCTTCTTTCAAAGGCGCTAAGCGCCGAATGGATCATCGAAGAGCTTATCGCGTGGCCGTCGACGGTGGAATTATAGTAAAGCCTAATCTCCGGCGCATCTTCCCCGGATCTAATGTCGAAGGCCGCGACCTGCGCGTCGAAGTCGGCCGGAAAGACCAAAAGGAAATTACTGCCGCCCTCGGCGATGCCGTCCATTACGTCCGTCATTTCGTCTTCGCTTATTCTTACAAAGCTGATGGGGATTTGCTCAAAAAACATTTCCATCGAATCAGGGGCGTTGACGGCGAAGACAGCCGCTTCGTCGTCGCGGCCTATCATAAGGCCCATCAAAGGCGGCATGACAAAGGCGTAGATGACGTAAAGGAGCAGGCCCGGAAGAATAAGCGCGTTTACTAACATGCGCCGGTCGCCAAAAAAGCGATCCGATTCCTTTTTTGTTATCAAAAGCATTTTATTTTTTCCGGCCTGCTTCATATTTTGTCTCCCATGTTTTGCGCGGATTGCTGTTCGTAGAGGGCAAAAAACCTGTCCTCAAGGCTTCCGTCCATGGACGCATCGGAATCCAGCATACGCCCATTGACGATAAAGCCGACGCGATCGCAGATTTTTTCCGCAAGGCCGAAAATATGCGTGGCAAGAATTATCGTCTTTCCCTGCGCCTTTAGCTCCAAAAGGAAGTCCGACACTTCACGCGCGGCAAGTATGTCAAGGCCGTTAGTCGGCTCGTCGAAAATAATGGTCCTGGGATCGTGCGCGATGGAAACCACGAGCGAAACCTTTTGCCGCATTCCGCTGGACAGCGCGGAAAGCCTTTCCCCGGCGTACTCGTTTATGCCGAAACGCGCGAAAAGCCTTTCCTTGCGCCGCGCGGCCTCTTTTTCCGGCACGTTTCTCAGCGCCGAAAAAAAATCGAAAAGATACGAGGCGCTGAAAAAATCCTCCAGCTTTAAGTCCAGCGAAAGAAAGCCTATGCCCCGGCGCGCCTCAAGCGGCGCATCCCTTACGCTGACCCCGCCGACTATCGCGTCGCCGGAATCGCTTTTTATCAATGTCGCTATAATTCGCATGGCCGTGGTTTTGCCGGCGCCGTTTGGCCCCAAAAGGCCGAAGATTTCCTGCTCGCCCACGGAAAAGGAAAGATCGTCCAGCGCCGTCTTTACGCCGGAGGAGCGAAACAGTTTTCGCTTCTTTTCTGTAATCTTAAAAGTCTTGCAAAGGTTTTTAACGGAAAGGAATTCGCTCAATTTTTTCTCCTAGATGTTTATGACGATGCATGCGCGGCGTAAAATAAAACGGGGCCTGCGCTTGGAAGCTGTCGCGGCAGCTTGCCCAAGCGCAGGTCCTCCGCGAAAATCAGTCCTCGTCCATCTCCG
>WRAL01000356.1 GCA_009780285.1 Treponema sp. | reverse complement strand
TGGAGGGCGCGCTGCCCACGCTCACGCGCGACGGCGAGCCGGCCTACGCCTTCGGCGTTTTTTCCGCCGACGACGACTGGAGCGCGCGCGCCCTAAGCGTCGCGCTGGAAAACGTCGCCACCGGGGAGCGCGTTTCCCGCGTGGTAAGCCTGTCAATAATTCTAAGCTATATGGCGGATTCCTACCCGCTTTACGAGGAGCGCAGGGAAAACGGCGTTCCTATCGTGGTGAACCGGACTCTGGACGGCAGTCTCATTGACAGCGTTGCTTCGTCCTCGTTTTACCGGCGCGGCGCCGACCTTCGCGACGAGCCGGTCGTCGTGCTGGATCTGCGCAGTCATCGCGGCGGCTTCGAGGCGCCCATGCTCAACTGGATGGACGGCTTCGGGCGAAATTCGCCCTCGGGCCGCGCCTTCGCTTTTTTCGGCCTTCTGTCCCGCTCAAATTACATGGGATCCGATTTTTTGCCTCCCCTGTGGAATCGAGTATCCTCGCGCGCGCCTATCGCAAGGCCAAGCGTCGGGAACGCGCTGCTTGTGGTTCTGATGGACAGAAACACCGGCTCCGCCGGCGATCTTTTGATCGGCTACCTGCGCGAGATGGAAAACGTCCTTTTCGTCGGAACCAACACGCGCGGCCTCCTTGTTACCAGGGAAGTAATGCGAACAAGGCTTCCGATAAGCGGCATCGATTTTATTTACGGGACTATGCTCAGCCTGCGCCCGGACTTTTCGCAGTTCGAGGGCGTGGGCTTTCTGCCGGATCTTTGGGCGCCGCCGCGCGAAAGCCTCGATCGCGTCCTGGCTTTCATCGAAAGATACGGCCTGGCGAAGTACGAATAGTCTCACATCCAAGCCCTACTCTGCAAGCCAGGATCGCCCTCGACGCAGCGCGGCGCCGGGATGCCTGCGGTTGATCGCCAGCACCGCGTCCTGAAGCCTTTTGTCCCGTTCCGTTTCCTCATCGCCGAAAAGCTCGCCCTGCCGGGCTTCCGGGCGCTCCAGCGAAAGAAGGCCGGCGCCAATAAGCCGTACTCCCCGGCCAGGCGAGCGACGGCCGCGAAACAGCGCCAGAAGCCGGCCGTAAAGATCGGCCAGGGTTTCCACGGCGGCGCTACGGCTTTCCCGCGCGACCACCGTCTCGAAGTCGCCGTAGCGAATCTTTATCGCCACGGCGCGGCTCGTCCATCGGCCTTCCAGCATGCGCCACAATAGCTTTTCGCACAGCTCGAAAAGCGCCGTCTCCAGCGCGAAGTCGTCGCGCAGGTCGAAAGGAAAAGTGCGCTCGGCGCTGATCGAGCGGGTGGCGACGGCGCTTTCAAAGGCGGCGCCCTCGCCGCGAACGGCGCGGCTTAAAAAAAGCGCGCGGGCCTTGCCGAAAATCGGCTCGAGGGCGCGAAGGGAAAGGCGGAAAATATCGTCGCCGGTTTTTATCCCGTGCTTGGCGAAAAGCTCGCGCGTGGCCTTTCCCGCGCCCCAGATTCGCTCCGCCGGCAGCGCGCGCATGAATGCCTCCTCGCCGCCCGGCGGAACGAGGCTCAGCCCGTCCGGCTTGGAAAGGCCGGAGGCCACCTTCGCCAGGTAGCGGTTTGCGCCGCCGCCTATCGAGACGGTCAGCCCAAGCCCGCTTCGGATTCTCGCCTTGATTTTTTTCGCGCAGTCCTCGGGCGGGCCGAAAAGCCCCTCGGTGCCGGTGATGTCGATGAAGGCCTCGTCAATCGAAAGCTGTCGAACGTCGGGCGAAAAATCGGCAAAGGCCGCCATCGCCTCGTCGGATTTTTCCTTGTAGCGGCGCATGTTCCCGCGAAGGAAAATCCCCTGCGGGCAGAGCCGCGCCGCCCGCGCTATGGGCATGGCCGAGCGAACCCCGAAGGCGCGCGCCTCGTAGGAAGCGGCGCAGACCACGCTGCGACGGTCGCTCGGAAGGCCGCCGACGATCACGGGCTTGCCCCGCAGCTCCGGTCGGTCCAGCTGCTCGACCGAAGCGTAAAAAGCGTCCATGTCGGCGTGGAGGAAGTAGCCCAAGCGCCGCTAGCCTTTTCCGCCGCCTTGGGATTGCGCGCTGTGGGCGCGCTCGCTTCTTTCAAGCGAGGCGGAAATCGTCTCGCGCACCATTTCGCAGAGCGCCGTCTTGCGCGCCTCCATGGGAAGGTCGGCCACGCGAACCGGCGCGCAGAATTCCACCGTCACCGGGCAGGCGCAGGCGCGGCGGTTTCTTTCGAACACGTCGTAAGTGCCGCAGAGCGCCACCGGAACGACCGTCGCCTCGGACTGGCTGGCCAGCTTGAAGGCGCCGGGCCTAAAGGGAAGAAGGCCGGCGCCGCGCGAGCGGCTGCCCTCGGGAAAGATCACCATGGCGCCGCCGGCCTTGATCCGCCGCGCGCCTTCGGCTATGGTGCGCAGCGCCTTGCGCGGGCTGTTCCTGTCGACGAAAAGCCCGCCGATAATGTAAATCCACATGCCAAGAATCGGGATCGCGCGAAGCTCCTTTTTGGCGATAAAGCCGATGGGCCTTCCCGCATAGGCCAGCAGCATCAGGATGTCGACAAGGCTCGCGTGATTGCTGGCGAAGCAAAGCCCACCGCGCGCCG
>WRAL01000355.1 GCA_009780285.1 Treponema sp. | reverse complement strand
TCCGGAATATTCAAATGACGGTATGCAGGTTGAGGTAATTCCTTGCCCGGCAAGGAATTACCGAACGTTGCGATTTAGCAAACCGAATATTCCGGAACACTAGTTTACTCCGCAGGATAGACGCGCAAGCCTAAATATTTTTCAAGAGGCTCGAAGTCCTGTCGTTATGAAGTAGCTGGAAATCATGCTCGAGGCAGAAGGTTCCGATTATGATGTCCGCCGTTTTTCGTATAGTGATGCCATTTTTTCGCAAAAAGCGGAAATTAGAGGCGCATTTCAGCGCCATGTCCTTTCCGAGCATGTCGTAATATATCAAGCTGTCCATTATCTGCTTTGCGGCCTCAAAATCCTTGTCTCCGCGAAAGCCTTGTAAAAACTCAAGCTGGATAAGATCCCCGGTGACGACATTGCCACAAGCCAACTCGTAATCCAAAGCGTCGGTATGAGGCGTTTCAGTCCCTCGACCGTAATCTATCCAAACGGAGGTATCTACGACGACCATTTTGTCGTTCTCAGCTCGTCAAGATCGCCTTCCCATTGTAGCTTGCCCCGATACTTTCTCGCGTCGTCCTGCTTGTTTCTTATCGTAAACAGGCGCAGCGCATCCTCGACGATCCGGCGCTGGGGGAGACCATCGGCGGACCGCATCGCCCGGTCAAGTATTTCGGCATCCACGACAACAACCGTTTCCATAGCCTAATACTAGCCCGGATATCCCCTCCTGTCAAACCGGGCCGCGCAGCGGAGCGCAGGGGACGGGCCAAGTCGCCTGCGGCGACTTGGCCTCGGAGTTTTGCTTCGCAAAACTCCACGCTTGGCGCCCGGGAATAAGGGGCCTGGCAATGACAAAAATGATTTCCGCGGTCTTCGCCTCCCGGCTTGCGGATTTGGCCTTTTTCCGGTACGGTATAACGGAAAAACGTTAAAGAAGGTGAATTGTGCTTATAGGCTTTATTTATTCGGCGATCATTTTTTTTGCCTGCATACTCGGCGCGATCGTCGGCCTCGGCGGAGGCCTTTTTTTAAGGCCCATTTTCGACGCGATAGGGCATCACAGCGTAATCGAGATAGGCTTTTTTTCCAGCCTTGCGATCTTTTCGATGGCCATCGTTTCCACGGCAAAAAAGATACATGAAGGCTCGAGGATAGACGCGAAGATCGCCTTCCTTATTTCCCTTGGCGCGATTTCAGGCGGAGCGCTGGGAAACCTTTTGCTGGAACGTCTGCTTGCGTTTTTTCCTGACGCGCGATCCGTGCAAAGCGTGCAAATAGTCGCGACCATAATCGTGCTGGTTTTATCGCTTGTGTTTACGGCGAAAAACAATCTGCGCTACGACCTTAAAAACAAGGCGGCGATCCTGGGCCTTGGCGTTCTTTTGGGCATAATCGGCGCCTTTCTCGGCATTGGCGGCGGCCCGCTTAACGTTCCCATTTTCATGATCTTTTTTGGCCTGGGAATAAAGCAGGCGACCTCGTATTCCATCGTTATCATTCTTTTTTCGCATCTTTCCCGGCTTGTAACCCTTGGCATCAGCTCAGGCGGCTACGAGGGCTTCGATCTTTCGATTCTGCCCTTCGTCGTTGTTTCCGCAGGGCTGGGCGGATTCATAGGCGCGAAGCTGAATAAGATTTTTTCCGAAAAAACCGTCAAGCGGCTTTTTCAGGGGACGCTGTGTTTTATTATTTTGCTTAATATCGTAAGCGTTTTTTTTATCTTTTAAGGCGCCCTAGTGTTCCGGAATATTCGGTTTTCAAAATTGAACGTTCGATAATTCCTTGCCGGGCAAGGAATTACCTCAACCTGCATACCGTCATTTGAATATTCCGGAACACTAGTGTTCCGGAATATTCGGTTTGCCAAATCGCAACGTTCGGTAATTCCTTGCCCGGCAAGGAATTACCTCAACCTGCATACCGTCATTTGAATATTCCGGAACACTAGCTTACATCGACTATCTCGCCGCAACGCCCTGCCGTGTAGCCGGCGAGCGAGGAAAGCCTTTGCTTAAAGGCCTCGCTTCTAAGCGTTTCGATAAAAAGCGCGGCTTGCGGCAGGGACAAAAAGCGCGAGGGAATCGCGAAGTCGTATTCCTCGGCGCCAATGGGAACGAAGCCAAGACCCAGCGCCTCGGCCGCCGCGGCTATTCCCATGCCCGCGTCCGCGCCGCCGCTTTGAACGGCCGCCGCGACGGCCATGTGCGTCGGCGCCTCGCGATCGTAGCCCTTGATTTGCGCGCCTTCGATCCCGGCCTCGCGCAGTTTGTAGTCAAGCAAAACCCTCGTGCCGGATCCGCGCTGCCTATTGATAAACGAACATTCGCGCAATTGCTCCAGAGCATGAAGGCCCAGCGGATTTCCCTTTTTTACGATAAGCCCCTGCGCGCGCCGGAGGCCTTTAATCAGGCTCATTGGAACGCCTGAAAAAAACTTTTTAATAACAGCGATATTGTACTCGCCCGTTTCCTCATCCAAAAGATGAATGGGCGCGATATGGCATTCCCCCCGCGCAAGGGCCATAAGCCCTGCGGGGCTTCCCACGTGCGTTGCGGAAAGCGCTTTCGCTCGCGCGCTCATCATGTCGGCGATTATGTCAAG
>WRAL01000354.1 GCA_009780285.1 Treponema sp. | reverse complement strand
TTCAAGATGCAGCGCGGCATCGAGCGCGCGCTGGAAAAGCGCCCGGCTCCCAGGGCGCTCGTCGAAAGCCTTATCAACGAGATAGAGGACGAGGCCGCGGTCCGCGCCGGCTCCTCGGGCGAGATTCCCTCCGGCGACATTGGCGACCTGATCCTGCAGCGGCTGCGCGGCCTGGACAAAGTGGCCTACGTCCGCTTCGCCTCGGTTTACAGGCATTTCGAGACGCCGGGGGAATTTCTGGAGGAGATCAAAAGCCTCGAGTCCGACTTCGGGCCGCAATGAGCTCCGGCGCCTGGTTCGACGTAGCCTTCGACATTCCGGCGGACAGGCTTTTTACCTACAGGGCCGACGAAAAGGGCGAGGCTGAGGTTGGCCGCCGCGCCCTGGCTCCCTTCGGCAGGGGCGCGCGCGAGGAGCTGGGCTTTATCGTGGCGCGCAGGGACGCGGCGCCTGAGGGCCTTGAAAACATCAAGCGCCTTCGAAGGGTCGTCGACAAATGCGCGGTCTTTGACGAGCGGGACGTTTCCCTGGCAAAATGGATCGCCGCCTACTATATCTGCGGAATCGGCCAGGCGCTTTCCGCGATGATTCCTTCCGGCCGTCGCGCCTCGGCGATTCCCTCGCTGGGAGGCGATCTCGAGGGCTTTTCCGCCGCGCCCCTGGCCCTTTCCGACGAGCAGCGAGCCGCCCTGGACGCGATTTCCGCCCGTATCGCGTCGCCGCCTGCGGCGGCGGCGGCCATGTTCTACCTTTACGGCATAACCGGTTCCGGCAAGACCGAGGTTTTCCTGCGGGCGGCGAAACGCGCGCTTGAGGCCGGCAAGTCGGTGATCTACCTCGTGCCGGAGATTTCCCTTACCCACCAGACGGCGAAGGTCGTGCGGGAGCGCTTCGGCGCGGCGGCGGCCACGCTTCATTCCGGGATGACCCCCAGCGAAAGGCTGGCCGAGTGGTCGCGCGCCCGGGAAGGCCGGCCGATGATCGTCGTGGGGCCGCGAAGCGCCGTGTTCGCCCCGGTCGCGCGCCTGGGGATGATCGTCATCGACGAGGAGCACGACGGATCCTACAAGTCCGGCTCGGTCCCGCGCTACCACGCGCGGCAGGCGGCGATGAGGCGCTGCTCCGCCGAGGGCGCGATCCTTGTGATGGGATCCGCCACGCCCTCGGCGGAGGCCTGGAAGCTCATGGCCGAGGGCGGGATAACGCGGCTGGACCTTACGGCGCGGCTTTCCGGCGGCAGCGCTCCGGCCGTCAAGGCGGTAAGCCTCGCGGGGGTCGAGGGCTGCCTTACCGAGGCGCTCAAGAAGGAAATCCGCGCGACGGCGCTTGCCGGCCGCCAAAGCATCCTCTTCCTTAACCGCCGGGGCTTCGCGCATTTTTTTCACTGCCCCAGCTGCGGCTATTCGCAGATCTGCCGGCGCTGCTCGGTCTCGCTTACCTGGCATAAAAGCCGGGGCCGCGCGATTTGCCATTACTGCGGCTATTCGGAGGCCCCGCCGGCGCATTGCCCCAGCTGCGGCTCGCTGGAGGCCGGCTACAAGGGCTTCGGCACGGAGATGATCGAGGAGGAGGTGAGGCGATCCTTTCCCGATCTCCGCGTGAGGCGCGCCGACGCGGACTCGACGGCGGCGCGCGGCTCGCTTGAGGAAACGCTCGAGGCCTTCCGCTCCGGCCTTATCGACGTGCTTTTGGGCACGCAGATGGTGGCAAAGGGCCTTAATTTTCCCGGCGTGCGCCTGGTGGGCGTGGTTCTCGCCGACGCGGGCCTTCACCTGCCGGACTTTCGCGCCGCCGAGCGCGCCTTTTCGCTTATCGTGCAGGTGGCAGGCCGCGCTGGCCGTTATTTTCCGGACGGAAAGGTTATCGTGCAGACCCTGCGCATGGACGACCCGACCATTGCGCGGGCCTGCGCCGGCGACGTTTCCGGCTTTTTCGAGCAGGAGCTTAGGCACCGGCGCGATCTGGGCTTTCCCCCCTACGCGCGCGTGATCCGCCTGACCGCGCGCAGCCGGGACGCGAGCCGCGCCGACGCGGCGATACATCGCCTGGCCGTCCTTCTTCGCCGCCTTCTGCCGGCCGGCGCCGACATGCTTGGCCCGGCGGAATGCCCCATCGCCTTGGTCAACGGCAATCACCGTCGGCAGATAATCCTGCGCGGCAAGCGAATGGGCCCGCTGCACGGCGCCGCGCGCGCCGCGCTGGAAAGCTATGAAAAGGGCAAGGACGCGCGCGCCCACGTCGAGGTGGACGTGGATCCGGTGAGCTTGCTGTAAGGCCGGGCCGCGCGGCTTTTCGGATCAAAGGCCGCGAGGCCCCGGCACTGACCTTGATTTTTCCGGCCAAAAGGCGGATCATTGGTGGAACGGGGGTTCGGGTGATAAAAACGGTTCTTTGCTTCGCTTATGTCGTCGCCGGCGTGATAGGTCTTGTTCCCATTGGCCTCTTGGTCGTCATCCTGAGCTTTCTGGGCCTGCGCCGTCCCATGTCGGTGGTTATGTACCGCCTGGCGCAGGGCTGGGCGCGGCTTTTCATGCGCGTGGTGGGCTGCAGGATGACCGTTATCGGTCGGGAAAACATTCCGGCGCGCGGTGGGCTTT
>WRAL01000353.1 GCA_009780285.1 Treponema sp. | reverse complement strand
GTGCATTACCACGGGCAGGAGCTGAACACCACGACGTTCAACCTTGCGCGAATGAATCTGATACTGCACAACGTGGAGCGCGCCCAGGCGCGACTTAGAAACGGCGACACCCTTGACGAGGACTGGCCGACCGACGAGCCGTATCTTTTCAACGCTGTCGTCATGAATCCCCCGTATTCCGCCGTTTGGAGCGCAGACGAAAAGTTTCTGGGCGACCCGCGCTTCGAGCGCTATGGCAAGCTAGCGCCCAAGTCCAAGGCCGACTTCGCCTTTTTGCTGCACGGTTTTTACCACCTTAACGAAAATGGAACCATGGGAATAGTGCTGCCGCACGGCGTTCTGTTCAGGGGATCCGCCGAAGGGGTCATAAGAAAAGCCCTGCTTGAAATGGGCGCGATATACGCCGTCATCGGCCTGCCGCCCAACATTTTCTACGGCACAAGCATCCCGACCGTGGTGCTTATTCTGAAGAAAAACCGCCAGAGCGGCGGCAAGGCCGGCGGCAGCCGCGACGTTCTTTTTATTGACGCTTCGAACGATTTTGAAAAGCAGAAAAACCAGAACAACCTGCGAAGCGAGGACATTGCGAAAATTGTCAATGCCTACAAAAAGCGCAAAAACATTTCAAAATACGCCCACTTGGCCGGCTACAAAGAAATCGCGGGCAACGACTACAACCTCAATATCCCGCGCTACGTGGACACCTTCGAGGAAGAAGAGCAGATTGACATCGTGGCCCTCAGCAAGGAAATGACCGACCTTAACGAGCAGATTCGCAAAAGCGAATCGGAATTTCTGAGCCTGCTTGGCGAGCTTGCCGTTACGGATGAGACGCGGGAGATTATCGAAGCCACAAAGCGAATTTTTGCGAAGGAGGGGCGGAAATGAACGAAGAAGAAAGAAAAGAGCGGCTAAACCGAATCGTGGTAAAAGGGTTCAAATCCATCAAGGAGTGCGACTTGAGCTTAAGCAATATCAATGTGCTTATCGGCGCGAACGGTGCGGGCAAGTCCAATTTTGTTTTGTTATTTGAAATGTTAAAAAAAATTATGGACAAAGAACTGGCTGTGTTCGCAGGGCAAAAAGGCATTGATAATTTATTGTACGGTGGAAAAAAGGCAACTGATAAAATAGTTGCCGAATTTTACGTCGCCCAAGATTCATACGCATTTATGCTCGTGCCAACCGAAAATGAAAGCCTTGTCTTTTATAACGAAAAAGGAATCTCAGGGGATGGGACTGTAATACTAAGCGCGGAGGGACATGGAGAATCTATATGGGCTTATGACGGGCAAAAGGGCGGGGGCATGCTGCAGTCTCTCCTGCGATTTGGAATATACCATTTCCACGATACAAGCCCTTCTGCAAAAATTAAAAGCGGGCACAACATTTCAAATAATGTTGTTCTGTTAAACGATGCACGGAACCTTGCCGCTTTTCTTTATCGGTTGCGCGAAAGCCATGGCGTGTGTTATCAAAATATTCTTAAAGCAATTCAACGTATTGCCCCTTACTTTAAGGATTTTGACTTAAAACCCAACGAAAACAACAGCGAACATATTGCTTTGCGGTGGCGGGAGGTTGGGCGCGATGACACGTTATTTGCATCGCAACTATCCGATGGAACGTTACGATTCGTTTGTCTTGCAACTTTGCTTTTGCAGCCGACAGAACTGCAACCAGCCATAATAATTATAGACGAGCCAGAGCTTGGGCTTCATCCTTATGCGATAGCGATATTTGCGGAACTTGTAAAAAAAGTAGCCATTAAAAAGCAAATAATTTTGGCTACGCAATCCGTGGATCTTCTTGATTGTTTTGAGCCAGAGGACGTTATTGTTGTTGACAGGGGCGAGAACGGCTCGGAATTCAGGAGGCTTGATGCGGCGAAGCTGGCTGCATGGCTGGAGGACGATTACTCGTTAGGGGAATTGTGGAACAAAAACATCTTTGGGGGAAGGGTTTCAAGGTGAGGCGGCTTTATATCCTTTGCGAAGGGCAAACGGAAGAAGATTTTGTTAGTATAATTCTCGGTCCGTATCTGCAAAACAAGAATATTGTTGCTGTTCCCATAATTTGCACAACAAAAAGAACGCCTATAAAGAAGCACAAGGGCGGCGTAAGCAGTTTTGGTAAAATCAAAAAAGAGCTAGCGAGATTGTGCAACGAGCATCCAAACGAGACAGTTACAACGATGTTCGATTTGTACGGCTTGCCGCATGATACGCCAGGCATTGACAATTATGGTGTAGATGTTTATAAGAAAGCCGAACATATCGAAAAAGCTGTCATGAACGATATAGGCAACCGGTTTGGCAACATGTTTTTTAATTTAGTGTTGCACGAGTTTGAAGGACTTTTGTTTTCGGATGTGTCAGCCTTCGAGCATGTAGCGGATAATGAGAAAATTGGGCTTTTGCGCGGAATAAGAGCCGCCGTCCCAACTCCTGAGCACATAAACGACTCGCCCGAGACTGCCCCCTCGAAACATATAAAGCGAGCTATTCCAGGTTATTCGAAAGTCAGCGATGGTATAGATGTAGCGGAGCAAATTGGCATTGACAAGATTTTAAGCGAATGCAAGCACTTTGAACGGTGGATTGCGAAG
>WRAL01000352.1 GCA_009780285.1 Treponema sp. | reverse complement strand
TCGGGCAGGCCGGAGTCGAACCGGCGACCTCTTGGTCCCGAACCAAGCGCGCTACCATCTGCGCTACTGCCCGGAAACGACCAAGGCCGCGTTACGAACAGCAAACCATTGCATCGCCAAAAGGCCCCGAGCGCCAAGGCGCTCGGGGTTACGGGAGCGACGGGGCTTGAACCCGCGATCTCCGGCTTGACAGGCCAGCGCGATAAACCAACTTCGCTACGCCCCCAAAGGCTGACTCAACCATAGCTTTTTTTCCGAAACGTGTCAATACGTCCCGGAAAAAAAAATTCGTCCCTTAAAAAAGCGCCGCCAGGGGGGCGCTGATTAAATCCTATGGGGATTTAATCAGCGCTACTTAACCGCTTCTGCGCAGCGCTAGCGAGCAGAAGCCAAGGGAAACGCTGATTTTCCTTACTTAATCAGCGTTTCCCTAGACGACATAGGACTCGAGCCTGGCCCTCCTGCTGGGATGGCGCAGGCGCGCGAGCGCCTTTTCCTCGATCTGGCGAATGCGCTCCTTGGTCAGGGAATAGCGCTCGCCAAGCTCCTTAAGGGACATGGGCTTCTTTTTTCCAAGCCCATATCGATAGCGTATAATATCCGCCTCCCTTTCGTCAAGGGTGGCCAGCACTTCCTCAAGCTCCCTTTCGAGCGACTTCCTCATCGCCTCCTGCTCCGGCGGCCTTCGGTTCTTGTCCTCGACGAAGCTGCCCAGCGGCGAGGAGCCCCGGCCAGTGGAGATCATCTTTTCCAGCGAGATCATCTCGCGTGAAATCGCCAGGATGTCGTCCACGTGGCTTTCGCTCATGTTCAAGAGCCGCGCGATGTCCCGTATCTCGGCCTCGCCGGTCTGCACGGAAAGCATCCGCTGAGCCTTGCCGATCTGGATAAGATCGTTGGCGCGGTTCACCGGCAGGCGGATAAGACGGGATTTTTCGCAGAGCGCCTTCAAAATCGACTGGCGAATCCACCAGACCGCATAGGAAATAAAGTGATAGCCGCGATCCGCGTCGTATTTTTCCACGGCGTTGATGAGCCCGATGTTGCCCTCGCTTATGAGGTCGGCAAGCGGCAGGCCCTTGCCCTGGTATTTTTTCGCGACGCTGACGACGAAGCGCAGGTGCCCGTTCACGAGCTTGTTGCGCGCCACGAGGTCGCCCTTGACGGCGGCCCTGGCCAGCGTGTCTTCCTCTTCCCTTGTGAGCAGCGAGATGCGGCTTATTTCCTTTAAGTACATCCTCAAAGCGTTTTCGTCGGCCACTGTCTGATTCGTTTTTACGTCTTTCGACCCTTTCGTTGATTTCATAACCATCCCCCTTCGCAACATTGTCCGCATATAGTAGCAAGAACCATGCCAAGTTACCGAAAAGCGCGAAAAAAGATGGCAAAAGGGCTTTACTTTCCGCCTTAGGCTAAATTTTTATCAGTTGATGGTTTTATGATGCGTAAACTATCGATATAGATGATTAATTATGAAAAAAAGGAGGATACCGTAGTTAAAATTTGCGCGGGATTAAAGACGCGCGCGCCGGGACGCTGCGCTCGGCTGGGATAATGGGCGAAAATGACCCAACCCTGGAAAAGGGCTGAAAACCGCGTCTTTTTGACGCAGATAGCGCGCCTACAGCGGAATTTCGCGCCAGAGCGGACTGCCCTCGCGCGCGCCGGCCATTACGGCGTGGCTTTCGTAGCCGGCGGCAAGCAGGGCCTCGCGGGCAAGGCCGTAATTTCCGGCCACGTCCGCGGCGCGGTGCGCGTCGGCGCTTACCATTACGCGCGCGCCGGCCTCTTTCAGCAGGCGCAGAATCGCGGGCGAGGGACAAAGCTCGCGAAGGCGGCCGCGATTGATTCCGCCGGTGCTCGCCTCGACGACAAGGCCGGCTCCGGCGATCGCGCGAACGGCGTCGGCGGCCTTGCCCTCCCATTCGGCGGAAAACGGCTCGTCGCCAAAATGCATTTTGATAAGATCCATGTGGCCCACCACGTCTATGCCGCCCAGCGCCGCCATTTCCCGCACCGCGTCCCAATAGGCCTCGGCGACCTCGCGTGGGCTAAGGCCGGCGGCGCGCATTTTTTCCAGCATTTTTTCGCGCGAGCCGTCGATCGTAAAAAGCTCGCCGCGCTCGGGCGCGATGTAATGAACCGAGCCGATAAGGTAGTCAAGCGCGCCGCTCGCTCGAAGCTCGACGATGTCCGCATCGCCTGAGCCGCGAAGGCCGCGCGCGTAGTCAAGCTCAAGGCCCAGAAAAACCCGCAGCTTTCCCTTCCAGCGCTCGCCGGCGGCGCGACCCTCGGCGACGTAGCGCTCCAGGCTTTCGCGCTTCATGTTCCAGCGCGTGTCCGGCAGAAGATCCCCGGCCGGCGCGTGGGAGCTAAAGCCGATGGCCTCAAGGCCGGCGTCGAAGGCCGCGCGGCACATCGTTTCCATGTCGTCCGCGCCGTCGCAAAAGCGCGTGTGAACGTGCAGGGAGGTGTAGCCTTTCATGCTTGGCTCCGCTTGCGGGCCTGAAAAATTCGCGTCATTGGGCAATTCTATTGAAGAAAGCGCGCTATGAATAGCGCGCCGCAGGATTCAGCCTCGGCTTAGGGCGGCTTCCACCCTTTCGATGAGCAGC
>WRAL01000351.1 GCA_009780285.1 Treponema sp. | reverse complement strand
CCGTAACATCCCATCGTCGGCGTTTGGTTCTTGCCGTTTTCGTCGAGAAAGCGCGCGCCCAAAACCTCGGTGTATTTTCGCCCCAGCTTGAAAATATGGCCAAGCTCATTGCCTTTTTTTTCGTAAAGCGCGCCGCCGCACTGCGCGCAAGCGTCGCCGGCCTTCGCCGTGCGCAAGTCCGCCGTCATCCAAGGCGTAAAATCCCGGCCCGGCGCGACGTGCCTTAAATGCGCGTCTTTTTCCCGCGCGCCGCAAACGCCCTCGCGCATGTCGGCCACGCTTTGGTCGATAATCAGCGGAAGCGCGTCCAGCCCAACGGGGCCGGCAAAGCCGATCGGCGCGCCGGTAAGCCGCTCGACCTCGGCGTCCTGCGCAAGGCCGGCTTCCGAGGCCTTTAAAAGCGAGGTCAGCTTGGTTTCGTTCAGTTCGAGGTCGCCGCGAATCGCCACGGCGAAAAAGGCCGCCGGATAGGCCGCGCCGGATCGCGAAAAATTTTTGCAGCCGGGCGCGAGCGAAAGATCGATCTCGACGTTAATCGCGCGGTAGATCAAGGTCTTTATAAATTGCGCGGGCCTCATTGCGCCGCCCTTTTCGTCCTTAACGAAAGCGCAAAGCTGATCGATAGTCTTTACGTCGGGCGTAGCGATTTTTTCGATAGGCGGAATTTCCGCGTCGGCATCGCAAGCGCTGTTCGCGCAGACCGCCGTCTCGACGTTCGCCGCGTAGCCGCACCCGGCGCAAAGAATCAAGGTATTGTCGCCAATCTCGCTTTCCACCATAAATTCTTCGGATCCTGATCCGCCCATCGCGCCTGAGTCCGCCTTAACCGGAATCACCGAAAGGCCGCAGCGCTTGAACACGCGCCTATAAGCCTCGCCCATCGCGCCGTAAGTTTCGTCCAGGCATTTGTCGTCGGCGTGCCATGAATACGCGTCTTTCATCATGAACTCCCGCGCTCGCATAACCCCGTAGCGCGGGCGAATCTCGTCGCGAAATTTCGTGTTAATCTGATACAGCGCAAAGGGAAGCTGGCGGTAACTGGAAAGCTCGTCGCGAATGAGCGCGGTAAAGGCCTCCTCCGCCGTGGGCGAAATGACAAAATCATTGCCAAGCCGGTTTTTTGCGCGCAGCATCCCCTCGCCCATCGCGTCCCAGCGCCCGGATTCCTTCCATAATTCGCCCGGCTGCACCACCGTCGGCTTAACCTCAAGCGCGCCGGCCGCGTCCATCTCCTGCCGCACGATGCGCTCGACCTTCCGCATCGCGCGCAGGCCCAAAGGAAGGTACGCAAAAAGCCCGTTCGCCAGCTTGCGGATCATGCCGGCGCGAAACATCAGCCTGTGGCTCGCGATCAGCGCGTCCGACGGCACTTCCCGCAAAGTGGGAATAAAAGCACGAGAGTATTTCATTCGCGCAGTGTACCGGGAATGAAGGCGATGCGCAATTAGGCGGGGGGCCAAGCCCCCCTCGCTACAGCCCCGCTAGCGCGGGTCTTCCGCTACCCCCCAGCGCGGGGCGCTGCCCCGCAACCCTGCCGTATTCGGACGCATATATGCCTCTATTTTAAAAGCTCATTCCATATGGGCTTATATTCCCCTATCAACTCTTTTTCCAAATCATCTATACATTTAATGTCATCCAATTCCATAAAGAAGAATTTTATTCCTCTAATATTTTTTGCAATCAATGAGTTAACATGGCAATTGGTGGATTGACCATCAAGATAACAATTCCTGGGAGAGATTTGTCCATACCCACTGTTTATCCGCTCCCCTATCGTGTCTTTTGTTTTTCCAACATACACGATCTCGTCATTTTTTGAGAATACATACAGCCCTTTGGAACCGGCAATTGCACTGTTAGCCAATTCAAACTTCACGTATGTCTCATCCCCATGTTTATTAAGAAAGGATTTATAAAATGGATCTCCTTCCTGTTTCAAAGCAAATAAGAACTCGCCCAATTTATCATTCATTTTTTCAGGATAATTCCTCCTGCATTCCGGAATCAATTTTGAATACCTTTCATTTTCGAGAGTTTCGGCTAATGTTTTTTTATACTTCGAAAATACATTCTGATATTTTTCCCCATCGTTTTTAGACGCTAGGTCAGAATGCCTAAACAAATAGTCCCTTGAGGCATGTTTCAAAGTAATCGTCATTCCTGACGATCTGTCAATGTTGATTGGAGGTGGCGGCAGTGGAGCCGCTACAAGAAGCCGAACAGTATATGGACTTACCGTCTCATCGCGAATGAGCTTTTTATCCTGAACAAGAGTGTCAATAACGCGGCTTACATGCGACTGCTCCGTGCCTGAAAGCTGAGGATTTCTTGCAATCTGCGTTTCCGTCAGAGGTTTATTGGCTATCATACAATAGTCCAATATTTCAATCGCCATTTTATCCGCAGATATTGGATCTTGCTCAGAGCCGGGGTTCGGCCTTGCCGCGCCGCTCTGACCAAGTATCCTCTGATCGTTCAGCATCGCCCAGACATACGATGGCCCTTGAACCGATGAAACCAATTTAGGTATTTCACCCAGCCCATTCATCGGCCATTTATCGAATGTATCATGAAAACTTTTCTGGGGAATATTCCACGCAGTACGCGATGGGAT
>WRAL01000350.1 GCA_009780285.1 Treponema sp. | reverse complement strand
GGCTAAGCGGCGCGCGGCCGGCCCGTATTCCGGAAAGTCTCGCCGCGCCGCCTCCGGAAAAGGCGACGCGGCCAGCCCTGATTGCGACGCGGAAGCCGCCCCTCAGGGCTGCGGGACGGTTCCACGCGGTTACGCGGCTAAGGCGTAATCGTAACTGTCGTTTTTGGCAGTTAAAGTTTTTGCCCGATCAGGAGACGGGCGCTCCACCTGCGATCCGCGCCCCGATTCGCACCAGTCGAAACCAGGGCACCCCCAAAAAACACGCTAAAGCCTTCGCTCAAAGGCTTTAGCCTTCCTTAATGAAGGCTAAAGCACCACCGCGCGGCTCGCCTGAACGGGAAACACCCCGAACAGGCGATCAAGATGCGAGTCCTCGGTGATTCCCGCCCCGCTCGCCCGGTTGTAGGCTTCCACCACGGCCTGCAGCTCCCCCGCGTCCTTCGACCAGACGGCGGAGGAATAGGCCGCGCGGAAGAGGCCCTTTTCGGCCAGCTCCCGCGTGGAAAGGGATCCATAACGCCTTTTGGCCTTGCCGTCCACCACCGCGGCCGGTCCGTCGTAGCCTATAGTGAAAATAAAATCCCCTCTGGAAAGCACGGCAAATCACCCCACCGCGCTGAAAACATCTTTGCCAAGGCCGCAGAGCGGGCAAATCCAGTCCTCCGGCACGTCCTGGAAGGGCGTCCCGGCAGGCACGCCGTTGTCCGGGTCCCCAGCCTCCGGCTCGTACACATATCCGCATGGATCGCAAACATACTTGCTCATCTTTTACTCCTTGCCCCAAGTATACCGGAAACCGGGGCGCAATGCCACTACCTGGCAAGGGCTCGCGCCGCCTAAATCGACTTCCGCGCGATGATCGGCCGGCTCAGCGCGTAGAGCGCGAGGCCCAGCGCGACGCAGGCTAAAATCTGCAGCACGGCGCTTTGGTGAAAAATCACGAGCCGGAAAAACCAGGCCAGAGCCGCGCGCAGCGACGCGATGGGCGTGAACACGGCGATTATCGCGACAAGGCCAATGCTCGCCGCCCAGCCGTACCACCTTCCCTGCGCGGCGGCAAAGACGTGGATGAACGTGGCCAGCAAAAACATGAAAGCCGCCTGACGGAAAAACGCCGGGACGATCCCGCCGCGCGTCCAGCCGAACACTTCCATTAAGTTAACGACACCGCCGAAAAAGGCGCCGTCCAAATGGCCGGAGGCGATCACCCATGCGTCAAAGGAAAGATAAATGATCGTGTTGGCAAATGACGCGCCCAGCGCCAGGAGCGCGTAAGCGATAAGGCCGCCCAGGAAAAAGTCCTGCTTTTTCCCGCCCAGGTTAAGTATCCTGCTGAAATGATAGCCCGGGATAAAGGCGGCCGCCAGAATTATCAGCAAAAAAAGATAATTGCCGGCGCTTATTTCCCCGTTCTGGCTCATGTCGACGCCGCTGTACGTGGCCAGGAACATGCCAATGCCTGTCTGCACGAACATTATCGACATGACAAGCGCCGTAACGAAGTACGGCGTTTTAATGTTGCGCAAATTGATCAGCGCCACTTTCCACGCGATTTTCGCGGAGTTTTTATTCATTCCTGTTTCCTCCAAATGATTTTGACGAAAAATACGTCAAGCTAAATCGCCTTCCGCGCGAGTATCGGGCGGCTCAGCGCGTAAAGGGCGAGGCCCAGAACGACGCAGCTGGAAATCTGCGCCAGCGCGCTTGGGTGATACATTATCAGGGTGAAAAACCAGTCCAAGGCCACCTGAAGAGGGGCGATAGCCGTAAACACGGCATATATCGCGACAAGGCCGATGTTAGCCGCCCAGCCGTACCACTTGCCCTGCGCCGCCGCGAGCGCATGCACGAAGGCCGCCAGCAAAAACATGTAGGCCGCCTGCCGGAAAAACGCCAGGACGATCTCGTTTTGAGTCCAGCCGAACCCCGCCCTCACGTGAAGGGCCACGATGGAAAACCCAATATCTAAAGAGTCAACGAAATTCAGGAAGGCATTGACGCCAAGATATTCCGCCGTATCCGCAAGGGAAGCGGCACACGCGAGAATGACGTAGGCGACAAGGCTGCCCCAGAAAAAGCTCCGCCTGTTGCCGCCAAGATTGCATATTCTGCGAAAATTCACGGCAGGAATAAAGATAGCGGCCATGACTATCAATACAAAAGAAGCGCCGCCGGTGGCTATCATTAAGTCGCCGCTCAATTCCGTGTCCCATCTTGAAATGGCAATCGCCGTCAGGCTGATAACAAATATGTTAAACCCCATCAAAAGCGCCGCGACGAAGTACGGCGTTTTGATAGTGCGCAAGTTAATCATCGCGACTTTCCAGGCGGCTTTCACGGCGTTTTTATTCATGCTTGTTTCCCCCGACAATGCTGACGAAAAAATCCTGCAAGCTAAGGCCGCCGATCTCCACCCCTTCAGGCGCGACGATTCTGTCGTCGTAAACATGCGCGGCGATCATGGCGCCGGCGGTTTCGCGGCCTATGCAATTGAGGTTTTCCAATAGCGGCAGAACCTTTCCCGCAGCGCCTGAAAGCGTGTAGGCTTTTTCCTCTATATCATCAAGACTGGCCTGCAAAAGAATTTTTCCCTTGTCGATGACGATCAGCCTTTCGGCAACCTTGGCGATCTCG
>WRAL01000349.1 GCA_009780285.1 Treponema sp. | reverse complement strand
GAGGCCGTTCTCCGCGGCCCAGCCGCAAGGGACGGCGAGGGCGTTGGCGCAGGCGGTCGCGGACTGTCGCGCGACGATAGGGATAGGGAACGCCGGCCAGCCCCTGCCCGACGCGTTTATGCTAATGTCAATCTCGTTCCCGCTCGGCGCGTATCCCTGGGAAAGAAGGAAACCCTCGCCTATCTCGAGGATCTCGCGCAGCTTGTCGGGCGGGGCGCCGCCGTCCAGCAGGCGCGTGAAAAAAGCCCCCAGCGCGCCGGCCATCAAGGGGAAAGCGTCGTCGTGCCTGCGTCCGGACCTCTCCCGCAGGGTGCCCTCGCCGCCGCCGTGCGCCAGGATCAGACTCGCCTCAGGCTGCCCCTTGTCGGAATTTTTGATGTAAACGGCTCCGTCCTCGGCAAAGGCGACCATGATCCGCGCCGCCTTCGCAAGGTGCGCGAAGGCCGGGTTTTCCTGAAGCTGCCAAATAAGCTCCGAGCAGGCGCGCTCCCAGGAAATCCGCCGGCTGATCATCGCCCCGGCGTCTCGCAGCGCGTCGGCGCTAAGGAACAAAAAGCATTTGTCGGCGACCTTTTCGAACTGCGCGGGATCCGGGATCGCGCAGGGCGAGGCCCACAGCGCGGCGCGGAAGCCGCTGTCCGGTATCTCAAGCCCGCCAAGCCCCTCGTCCCAAATTATCAGCTCCGTCGGCTCTTGCGGCCGCGCGGGCGGCTCGCGAAAGACGCTGTGCGCGGATCGGCCCTCGCGGAACCCCAGCGAGCGGCCAAGGTCGAAGCCGCCGCTGTCGAGGGGGCGCATCACCATGTACTCGCGACGTAAATTCTCCGACGGCTCGTCGTTCCAGACATCGCGCAGCGCCTCCTCCGGCTTGAGATCGGGAGCCGCGACGAACTGGAATTTGCTAAGGATCGAGCAGAGCAGCTGCGCCCCCAGCGGCATGTTTATTTCCCTGTACATGCCGTCCAGCGTAAAAAGCATCGCGCGCGACCCCGCATGGCCAAGGACGGAAATGTTCATCGATGAGCCTCCCTTCGGCCCTGAGTATAGCGCCTGCCCAAAGCGGCGCCAAGGGCGCCGGCAGGGGCGGCGCCCTTGGCGGCGCCCTTGGCGGCGCGCAATGGGTCGGCGGCCTCGCTCCGGCCGCGAATAAACCGCGCCGCCTTAAAATAATGCCGGGGTTTGGGAAAAAAATGAAGGCGGGGCTTGACTGCCGATTTCCGCGGCGCCAAATTCTATACAGCCGAAAGCAAGGAACGCTTTCGTCCCTAAAAACAATTTAATAAAGTCCCTATGCCAGACAGCAACGAAACTCTCGCTAACGCGACTTGCCCGACGAGCGTGACGTTAGTCGCGATGGTTTCGTTCCGCCTTTAAACCGGATCCTCGCAGGACTTGCGCCTGCGCCGTCTTACTCATGCCGGAAAAAAAAGCCGGCGGCTTTGTTTGGAGGAATTATGAAAATCGGTCCGAGAATCACTTTGTTTATGGGGCTTGTCAGCGTGATAAGCATAGGCGCGCTGAGCGTCGTGCTTACGATAGGCGCATGGAACGCCGCCGAGGTTTTGGCCTCGGGGCTTGCGCAGACCAGGGCGCGCCAGGTGGCCGGCGAGTTCAAGAATTTTCTTGACACTCACTGGCACAAGGCGGCCACGGCGCTTTCGACCCTGGATCATTACGAGCTGATCCCTGTCGAGGCGCGCAGGGAGTTCATCGACTGCTTTATGCACGACATCGTCGTCGAAAATCCCGAAGTGATCAATGTATGGAGCGTGTGGGATCCGGACGCGCTCGAAGGCGACGACGGCGCCTGGATAGGCGCGCCGGGAACGGACGCGAGGGGACGCTTCGTCCCCATGCACACAAGGACTGAAGCCGGCGAGATCATCTCGCAGGTGGCCTCGGACTTCGAGGGCCAGGAATTCTACGTTCGGCCCAGAATGGTCGGCGAGCAGATAATCACCGATCAGTACGAAAGGATTCTTGGCGGCGAGCTTAGGCGCCCGGTTTCCATCGCCGCGCCCATACGCAATTCGGAAGGCGAGATAGTCGGCGTGTTCGGCATAGACATGGGCCTTCGCAGGCTTCACAACATAGGGCAGAATTTCGAGAAGGCGTTTCATGGAACCATCGCCGCGGCCTATACGAACTATGGAACGATAATCTCGCACTTCGACGACTCGCGCATAGGGAGCAACATGATCGCGACCGAGGGCGATATTTTCGGCGCGCATCTTTCGGCGATGGGCGAGGCGGTAAGGGGCGGCTCCGAGCTTAACTTCGACCTCGACCTGGACGGCGACACGTTCCGCTTCGTCGCCGTGCCGGTTCCCGTGGCGGACTCGGGGAGCGCATGGTCGTTCATGCTCGCGCTTCCCATGGACGAGGTTCACGAAAACACCTACGCCATGATCTGGTTCGCCGTGATAATGGGCCTTGTGATGATAGTCGCGACCATAGGCGCCGCGCTTCTGATCTCGCGCTCCATCGCCAGGCCGATAACGAAAATGGCCAGCGTCCTTCACGACGTGTCGGCGGGGGCCGGGGATCTTACCGTCAGGCTTCCGGAGGACGGAACCGGCGAGACGGCCGACGCCTCGCGCTGCTTCAACATGACGATGGACAAAATCCGCGCGCT
>WRAL01000348.1 GCA_009780285.1 Treponema sp. | reverse complement strand
GCTGAGCTGCCTGAGCCGCCGACTGCGCCTGGCTTCTCGCGCAGGCCCCGAGTGACAAAACGCAAAAAAGCGCTGAGGAAAAAATACCGCCAATGTGCTTCATGCGAACAGCCTAGCGCGCTTTGACGGCGAGGGCAAGGCGCCTTGTAAAGCCGCCTCGCTTGGCGTATCATGCAAAACGAAGGAAGGGAACATGGGCAGAATCAAAAGCGCGCTCGAGCTTGCGCTTGAGCGAAGCGAATCTATACCGTCGGACAAGGCCAGCGTCGGCCTTTTTCAGGCAAGGCAGGAAGGCACGCGCCTGGCGAACGCCTTTCTTGCCGGCGAGGCAGGCGCGGACATCGAGGCGGAGCTGAAAAAGCGCCCCAAGGAACAGCAGGGCGGCCTAAGGCAGGGAATCGTGGAGGCTCTGATCCCGCAGATCGGCCTGCCGGCGAGCGAGGCCGACATCGCGCGGGTCGAGGCGGCCTGCTCGGCGCTGGGCGCGCTCGTGAAGGACGCGCGGCTGGGGGCGATGCTGCCGCAGGTTGGGCAGCTTTTGTCCGCCTACCTGGACGACCTCGCGCGCTTCGACGAGGCCATTCGCAAGCAGTACGCGCCCAAGCTGCGCGCCAAGGAGGAGGAGCTTTCGCGCCGGATGGGGCGGGAGGTTCGCCTCGATCCCTTTCAGGACCAGGAATTCCTGGAGGTTTACAGCCAGAGCGTTTCGGCGCTGAAGGCCAACTATCAGGAGCCGCTGGACCAGCTGCGCGAGGAAGCCCTGCGCGCCTGGGCGGAGCAAGGGGGGGGATAAAATGGGATACTATAAAGTAAGGGAAATTTATCCCTGGCTCCACGCCATACGCGATCCTATGGACGGCGCGTTCTGCTATCTGGCCGTGGGCCGGGAGCGCGCGCTTCTGTTCGACAGCTGCTACGGCGCGGCGAGCCTGAGCGAGGAGATTTCCCGGCTTACAAGCAAGCCCTTCGACGTAGTGCTGGGGCACGGGCACCTGGATCACGCCGGAGGGGCCTTTCAGTTCGAGGAGGCCTGGCTGCGCGAGGAGGATTTCGAGGTCTGCCGAAAGCACACCTCGGAAAAGGCGCGCCGAAGGATGTACCTCGATCGCCTCGCCGACAGCGGCATAGACATGCCGCCGGGCTTCGATCCGGAGGCCTACGCGAAGGCGCCCCAGGCCAGCCTGCGAAAGCTGGAGCCGGGGAAAATTTTCGACCTTGGCGGCCTTACTATGGAGGTGGTGGACATGGGCGGGCACACCGCCGGCTCCATCGGCCTTCTCGCGCGGGAGCCGCGCGTCCTTATCGACAGCGACTCGGCCTGCGAGCTTACCTGGGTTTTTTTGCCGGACTCGCTGCCCCTAAGCCGGTACGCCGACATGCTCCGGCGCGTGGGCAGCATGGGCTTCGACCGCTTCCTTTCCGGCCATCTGGACGTGCCGCGCGACGCGGCGGCCTTCGCCAAATTCCTGCGCGCAGCCCTCGAGGCCACGCCGGAGCGAGCGCGGCCCTTCGCCGAGCTTTCTATGTTCGGCGGCCTTGTTTACGGCGAGGAAGGCGCCGAGGTGGCCTTTAACCCGGAAAGGCTTTAGCGCGGCCCTAGTGTTCCGGAATATTCGGTTTGCAAGATCGCAACGTTCGGTAATTCCTTGCTGGGCAAGGAATTACCTCAACCTGCATACCGTCATTTGAATATTCCGGAACACTAGGGAGAGCCGGCCGGGAAGCCCTTGACATAAAAGTTAGCCCTGTATAACATACCGTTGTTTCGGGCCGGCTTTTCGCCGAGCGCCAAAGGAAGCGCTGATTAAACCCAATGGGGGGTTAATCGGCGCTACTTACCCGCTTCTGCGCAGCGCTAGCGAGCAGAAGCAGAATGGAGCCGCTGAATTCCTTATTTAATCAGCGGTTCCCAAGGAGTTTGACGATGCTGAAGATTTTGCTGATGACGGCCGTCGCGGGGACGGTCGGAATGGGGCTGGGCGCCCTTGTCGCCGCCTTTCTCGGGAAGGTTTCCGAAAGGATCATGTGCTGGATGCTCAGCTTCGCCGGAGGGGTGATGATCAGCATCGTGAGCTTCGAGCTTGTCCCGGAAAGCATAGACATAGGCGGGGTGCCCGTGGCCATTCTCGGCATCGTCCTTGGCTCCGCGATTGTGCTGGCCCTTCACCGCGCGCTGGATGCCCTGGCGCCCGGCAAGCTCAGGAGCCTGGCGACGCCGGGCGATGTCCGGCCGGTCGGCAGCGAGAGCCTCTTAAAGTCCGGGATAATAATGCTCGTGGCCATTTCCCTTCACAACGTGCCGGAGGGAATAGCGATAGGGGCCGCCGGAGCCAGCGACATGGCGCTGGGCGCGGTCCTGGCGCTGATCATAGCGCTTCACTGCATACCCGAGGGCATGGCCGTGGCCGCGCCGCTTATAGGCGGCGGGATGCGCAGGGCCAGGGCCGTGGGGCTTACCGCCCTTTCCGGAGCGACGACCATAGCCGGCGGCGCCATAGGAATGGCCGTGGGGGGAATCTCCGACGTCGCGCTGGCGCTGGCCCTTTCCGGCGCCGGCGGGGCGATGCTCTACGTGGTTTTCAGCGAGATACTCCCGCAGTCGGCGCTGATCGCCAAAAGCCGCTTTACCAGCGTGGCG
>WRAL01000347.1 GCA_009780285.1 Treponema sp. | reverse complement strand
GATAGGGTTCGAGGGGTTCTGGGCAAGCAGCTTTTCCGCTTCCCGCAGCTTGACAACCACGCCCTTCGGCCGAGCTCCCCCTCTTCGCGCCCCCTCTCCGGAGCGCCCTCTAAAAAAAATGAACAGGGCCACGACGAGCGCAATGCCGATGCCGGCGATCAAAAATGGTTCCATCTCGACAACATTGTCGGCAGTTTTATTCCTATTGTCAACCTCTTTGCGGCGGCGCCTTGAATACGTATGCGTTATGCGGTAATATTGAATACAAGGAGAGCGAATATGCCTTTGCTGCAAGTCAGGGATTTTCCCGCCGAACTGTACGAGAAAATATCACGGGCGGCGGCCGCGGAAAACCGCAGCGTTCCCCAGCAGACGATTGTCCTCCTTAAAAACGCGCTGGCCGCTGGCGCGGAGCCGAGAACGCGCAGGCAGGCCGCGCTGCGCGAAATCAACGGCTTTAACGTCGGCGGCTTTAAAGCCGAAGGCTCCGGCGCTTTCCCCGATCCGGCGCGGATGATACGGGAGGATCGCGATCGATGATCGTCGTGCTGGACAGCAGCGCGGCGCTCGAGATCGCGCTTAAAAGGGAAAACGGGCGCCGGCTTGGCGAGCTAATAGGGAACGCCGATAAAACGATCAGTTCCGAGCTGTTCAGGATCGAGGTCGCGAACGTCCTGGGCAAATACTTTCGCGGCGGCTATGTCGGAAAATCCGAATGCGGAAAAATACTGGAACTTGCGGAAAGCCTAGTGTTCCGGAATATTCAAATGACGGTATGCAGGTTGAGGTAATTCCTTGCCTGGCAAGGAATTACCGAACGTTTCTATTTTGCAAACCGAATATTCCGGAACACTAGTGGACGAATTCGCTCCGATAAAGGAAAGCCGTCTGGAAGCCATGAACGACGCGATACGCTTGGGCCATTCGGCCTACGACATGCTTTACCTGATCCTCGCGCGGAAAATGGGGGCGACCCTCGTAACGCTGGACCGAAGGCTGGGAGCCATCGCGAGGAAGGAAGGAATCGATGCCGTCCTTCCGGAATAGCCCGCGCCGCCGCCGCCATTGCGCCGCCCGCCCTTTGCGGGTACACTGTGGGCATGAACAGCAGGCGCGGCAGCGTTACCAGGAAATTCGGCATTCTTACCTCGGGCGGGGACTGCCCGGGCCTTAACGCGGCGATACGGGGCGTGTGCCGCGCTGCGCAGGGGCGCTACGGAATGACGATAGTCGGCTTTTCCGACGGCTTTCGGGGGATCATCGAGGAAAACGCCCGCGTTCTGGGGCCGAACGACTTTTCCGACATACTTACGCGCGGGGGGACGATCCTGGGGACGAGCCGCGAAAAGCCCTTTAAGTCCGACGTGGGAAGCATGGACGACATCGTCGGGGAAAAGGTCGGCGCCGTAAAGGCCACCTACCGCAAGCTCGGCCTTGACTGCCTTGTCGTCCTTGGCGGCAACGGAACGAACACCACCGGATACCGCTTCGCGCAGGAGGGCCTTAACGTTATCGGCCTTCCCAAAACCATAGACAACGACATCGTCGGCACGGACCAGGCTTTCGGCTTCCATTCCGCGCTGTCCGTCTGCTCCGAGGCCATAGACCGCCTTCACACCACGGCGCAAAGCCACCACCGGGTGATGGTGATAGAGCTTATGGGGCGCAAGGCCGGCTGGCTGGCGCTCTACGCCGGGGTCGCGGGCGGCGGCGACGTGATCCTTATCCCGGAAATTCCCTACGACATAAAGGCCGTGGCGCGGCACCTTGAGGCGCGCACGAGATCCGACCGGCCTTTTTCGATAGTCGTGGTGGCCGAGGGCGCGCTTTCGATAAAGGAGGCCGAAATGGACAAGCGCGAACGCAAAAAGCACCGCGCGGAAAACGGCCCCTCGGTGGGCTACCGCGTGGCGCGGGAGATACAGGACGAGACCGGCATGGAAACCCGCGCCACGGTTCTGGGCTACGTCCAGCGCGGCGGCATTCCCAGCGCCTCCGACCGGGTTTTCGCCACGAGCCTGGGAACGGCGGCCGCCGACCTTCTGGCGCGCGGCGACTACGGGCGCATGGTGGCGCTGCGCTCCGGCGAGCTGGGCTCGGTGGACCTAAGCGTTCCGGCCGGCCGGGTGCGCTACGTGCCCCGGGATCACTACATGATAGACACGGCCCTGGCCGTCGGCGCCTGCATGGGCATAGGCTAGGCCCCATTTGCCTGGGCCAAAGCGCCTTTGGCGCTTTGGCCGCGGAGATTTGCGGAGCAAAACTCCGCGTATTAAGCCCCACCAACCTAAAACTTTTGGGCGGGACGAAAGTCCCGCCCAAAAGTTTTTCCTACAGAAGAGCGGCCTTTCTTGCAGACAGCGCGAATGCCCTGCGGCCAGCGGGCGCGCTGCCGCGAGAGGGCATTCGCGCAGCGCCATGACCGAGCGTGGCAGCGCGCCCGCTGGCCGCAGGGGGCCACCGATCAAAGGCCCCGGATCCGAAAGGCCGCGCGGCTACTGCGCGCTTACAAGCTCAAGCTCGAAGACAAGGAAGGAATTCGGCGGAATAAGCCCGCCGCCGGCGCCCTGCGCGCCGAAGGCAAGCTCCGGCGGAATCACGACGGCGCGCTTTTCCCCCACGCGCATGTCCAAAAGCATTTC
>WRAL01000346.1 GCA_009780285.1 Treponema sp. | reverse complement strand
TCGCCCTCGCCTGCGATCTCGTCGGCGGAAAGGCGGGACGAAATCCCGCCGCCGGAAACAAGAAGCACGACGTCCGAAAGCCCTCGGATGACCCTGACGTCATGGCTGACGAATATCAGCGTGGCGCCGTCCTCCTTCATTTTTTTCACGATCGCGATAAGGCGCTGGGCGGATTTTTCGTCCAGCGATTCGGTCCATTCGTCGAGGAAAAGCAAAGTCGGCTCGCAGATGATCGCGCGGGCGAATGCCACGAGCTTTTGCTCGCCCCTGGAAAGCGCCGCCGGCCGCATTCCCAGATCGCGCCTATATCCCACGCGCGCCGCCGCGCTTTCCACGCGCAGCTTTCTCTCGCCGGCGGACATTCCGGGAAAGTGGACGCGCAGCGGAAGCTCGAGAATCTGAAAAAGGCTCTGGTTCGCCCACAAAGCCGAGTCCTGAAACACGAAGGCCGCCTCCTTGCGAAAAGCCAGGTTTTCGCTCCGGCTCATTTCCCAAATGCCGCGCCCCCTAAAAAGCACCCTTCCGGCGCCCGGAATGCAAAGCCCGGCGGCCAGCTTAAGGATCGTGCTTTTTCCCCCGCCGGAAGGCCCGATCAGCGCCACGGCGCTTTTTTCCTCGAAGCCTATGGACAGGCCGCTTACCAGCGCCCGCCCCTGCGCCCAAAAGCCAACGCCGTCAAACTCTATAACGCTCGCCATTCCTGACCCCTTACGCCAAAAGCGTGTAAAACAGCGCCGCGATCATGATGCTGACCGCGATGCAGGCGCCGAAGGACTTGGTTACCGCCTTCAGGCCGGCCACCGGAACCTCCGTGCTGGCCCTTTCGACGCCGAGGCCCTCGGTGATGGCCACGGTGGAGATTATCATCCCGAAAATTATGCTCTTGATCACGACGGCGGCTATGTCGGCCACGGTAAGCTGGCGGATAAGGTTCCCAAAATAATAGTCCGCCGGCAGCGAATGAAACAGCTGAACGATTAAATACGAACCGGCCAGCCCGAAAAGCGAGAAAAAAATGTTGAGAAGGATCAGCGAGATGGTAACGCCGAGAAAGCGCGGCACGGCGAGGTGCTCTATCGGATCCACGCCCACCGAAACGTAGGCCTCGACCTCGTGGCTTATGACCATGCCGGCGACCTCGGTCGCGATCGCCGTGGCCGAGCGCGCGATGATGATGAAGGCGATAAGAAGCGGCCCCAGCTCGCGCGTAACGATGATGATAAGAATCGAGTAGATAAAGCCCTGCTGGCCCAGCATCTGAAGAAAGGGAAAGCCGATAAGCCCGACGGCCGCGCCGAGTCCCAGCGCCAGCATCGTCGTGATGCCCAGCGCCTGAAAGAAAGTGAAGTAAATCTGCATTACAAGGCCGCGCAGGGAAACATGCCTGTTTCGCGCGAAGGCGCCGACCGCGACCAGAATCCGGGCGAAAATGCCCAGCCTGTAGAGACGCTCCTCAATGGCCGCCGGTATCTTTATCATCGGTAAGCCAAATATACACGAAAACCGCCATTTTGTTAACCGGTAACGCAGGGCCGGGCCGCTATAGTTCGAAGAGCCAGGGCTCGGCTATCCCTGCGCCGCCGGCAAATCGGCCTGCCGCTCCTTGCGGTTTTCCTTGCGTTCCTTGTACAGGGCAAAAAAACCCATAAAGATAAGGGGAACGCCCACGCCGCAAAAAACAATAAGCATTTCCATAACTTACTCCCTGCCCGCGGCAATAAGGCAAATACCGGCCGCAAAGAAAACGACGGCGAGAGCGGTTCCAAAGATGAAGGTTTGAAGCGGGTCCAGACCGCCTCTTAAAATGGAACCTAGAATAAGGCTTGCGAAAGACAGCTTCCCCATATCAATGAGAATGCCCCAATCGTGTTCTTTACTTTATTCCAATTCCTTCCGCCCATATAACAGTATTATAGCCGATTAATAGAGAGAAAACAAGGGAAGCGCGGCGTTCAGGCGGCGAATCAGCCCAAAACGAAAAGCGAAAGCGCGTACACGCCGGCCATGCAGCAAAGGCCCTCGATCAGGGTAATCAGGGTCTGGGATTTGTAGCCCTGGCGCGCCGTCATGCCGGAGAGCTTCGCCACGACCCAAAAGTACGAGTCGTTGGCGTGGGAGACGATCATCGCGCCGGCGCCGATCGCCATGACGGTAAGGGCGCGGCTCATGTCCGATCCGTCAAGCCCAAGCTCCGGCATGAGGGGCGCGATCATCCCGGCCGTTACGATCATCGCCACGGTGGAGGAGCCTTGCGCGGTCTTTATCACGGCGGCCAAAAGGAAGGGAAAAAAAAGGCCCAGCCTTTGAAGCGCGGCTGCGTTGCCCGTGATCGCGTCGATCGCGCCGGAATGCGCGATGATCCGGCCCAGCGCGCCTCCGGCCGCGGTGATAAAAAGGATCGGGCCTATCATCCGCAGCGTTTTTTCCATTACCTCGCTTAGCCGGCCGATTTTTTTCGAGGCGGCCAGCAAAAGAACGGCCAGCAAAAAGCCTATCGCGAGCGCGACCACGGGAATTCGCAGGAACAGCGCCGCCTGCGCAAGCGGCCGCTCCAGCCGGCCATGCTTGCCGCTGCTCCCAGGCTCATAAGCGCGATGGGCGCGAAGATTGGCGCCAGCGCCGCCGCGCCGCAGGGAAGCTTTCCATGCTCGGCGACCAGGCGTTCGTAGG
>WRAL01000345.1 GCA_009780285.1 Treponema sp. | reverse complement strand
GGCTGCGCAGAAGCGGTTAAGTAGCACCGATTAAATCCCCATGGGATTTAATCGGTGCCTCCCTAGTCGCGCGGATTTTCCGCCGACTTAGGGCGCGAAAAACCGCCAGCCTATGGCCAGCCGCAGCGAGGGGCCGGAACTGAGGCCGCCCAGCCTGGGCTTGTCGTCGCCGGTCATTTCCTTCATGTAGTCCAGGTTTTTGGTCTCGTAGCGCGTCATCAGCCTTATGCCGTACAGCAGATCGCCTCGGATAAAAAGGCTTTGGCCAAGGCCGTATTCCGCGCCGGCCCCTATCCGTATGTGGAACTGGTCCCAGTCGGAAAGCTCAAAGGACTGGCCGTTTTCCAGGGTTTTCGCTCGGTCGTAAACCCTGCCGAAGCTGTCCTCGCGCCTCTGATCGAGCGACACAAGGTAGTCGATGCCGACAAGGGGAAAAACGGCAAAGCGGCTTCCCAGCGCGAAGGGCCATTTGCCTAAAAGCGAGATTCCCAGCACCCGCTCCCAGCCCCGGCCCTCGCCGCTCATAAAGCCGAGATTTTCCACGGGCTGGGAAAAGTCGTAGGCGCCGTTCTGAAAAAACAGGCCCAGGGTTACGTAGGTGGCGTCGAGGAAGGCGAACGCTCCGTAGTCCAATTGGTCCACGATCTGCTCCGCCTTGATCGTCAGGACGCCGCTGGCCTCCAGAGAGTACCGGGTAAAGGAGCCCCCGATAATCCCGCCGCCGCCGACGCTAAGGGAAAAGTCCGCGGCCCCGGCGGCCGCCGCCTGAAACGCGATAAGCGCCGCGGCGCAAACAAGTTTCTTCATTTTCAGCTCCTTCTCCAATGGCGCGCGATATGGAAGGCGCGCTTGATGGCGCATCGCCATTCGTATTAATAGAATATACGAAAATTAAAAAAAAACAACTGGCACATTGACAGCCCTTAAACGCCCTGCTATGATAGCCCATTCGTTTTAGCTTTTGCGGTTTGGTGTATTCTCGCAGGCTTATCCGACAGGCAACGCGCCGTACCGCGACTGCATGGAGGTTTCTATGAGAAAAATCACTGGACTGCCGGGAATCATGGCCGGCATCGCGCTCGCGGCTTTTGGGCTTCAAGGCTGCGCGCCGCCCCTGGACATTCAGGGACCGACGATTATGGTGTCGCGGATCAAAATCACGGGAATTCCGCTACAGGTCATCGAGGAGGAGCCAAAGGCCAGCAACGACAGCGTCGGATGGATAATGGTTGGGCCGGCCGGCTTTCGCAGCGGGCACGCCATAGGCGGAATCGCCGTCTTTAACTCAGACGCAAGGTTTCCGACCGCCGGCATTCCGGAAATAGTTCCGGACGGGGACGGCTACACCGCGACCGCGACGGTGGAATTTTACGACGGCGCCTACCGGATTTCAATGGACATGGCAAATTACCTTATCGGCGCCGGAGGCATTCCCCAGTTGCCCAAGCCCGTAAGCCTGGAATTTGTCATGGGCAATGGGGTCGACATTTCCTACGTGGACGTGGAATTCCGCGACGAGGAGCCGGGATCCATGCCAAACTACATGATAAACACAAAATGGCCGCGCTTTTCCGAAAAGGACGTGGATTCCTCCGGCACTCTCACGCTGCGCTGGCAGGACCTGGAAAACAGCGGCGGAGCCCTCGAGGAAGAGGCGCAAGGCGAGACCCTGGCGGAAAAGCTGCAATGGATAAAGGACAACTACAAGATGCGCGGCGTGTACACCGTGGAGGTAACCGGCGACGAAATCCTTGAGTCCGTCGCGAACGTGGCAAGCCAGGCCTACACGAATCTCTCCTATGACGGAAAGCCGGTTACGGTGCTCATCGTCAACCGAGGATCCCAAAGGCATACGCTTAGCCTGGGCGGCCGAGGAAACCTTTTCCGGGTTGGGCAGAACGTCAGCCTGGAAATATCCGGAAACATTACCCTTCAGGGGATCGACGGAAACAACGCCTCGATCGTGACCACCGCAGGCGCGGCGACCTCCCCGCCCGTTCTCGGAGGGAACTTTGTAATGAACGAGGGCGTGATAATAACCGGCAATGTCTCGTCCGCCAATGGCGGCGGCGTGTACAACAGCGGAACCTTTACCATGAACGGCGGAGCGATTTTAAACAATACGCTAACCGGCGCCGCTTCAGGCGGCGGCCTGTACAACGGCGCGGCCTTTGCCATGAACGGCGGCGAGATATCCGGCAATACCGCCGGCAGGCATGGCGGCGGCGTGTTTAACGTAGGGCCTTTCGCCATGAACGGCGGCGAAATATCCGGCAACACGGCCAATGGCAGAAACGGCGGCGGCGTGTACACCAGCCGGGTTTTTGTCATGTCCGCAGGGACGATAGCCGGGAACCGGGCGCTTGGAGAAGAGGGCGACAACTTTGGTTTTGGCGGCGGCGTTTTCGTTGAGGCTCAAAGCGCGACGGCGCGAGGCGACTTTTCGATGACCGGCGGGACGATCCTTGGAAAAGACAGCGAGAGCGGCGCGAACGTCGCGAAGCAGAGCGGCGCGGCGGCCGTGTACGTGGTGGTATCCGGCGATCTCAACGCCATAAGCGACGTGGAAAGCACCGATCTTACGGTGACAAGGTAGGACATCCGGAGCGCGGCCGGCAAGCTTTCGCCGGCCGCCCCGAGCTTAAAGCTTTACGCTAAACGCTTTTAGGCGCT
>WRAL01000344.1 GCA_009780285.1 Treponema sp. | reverse complement strand
GGTTCCGGCGCCTCGGCTTGTAATGATATTGCCATCAATTACAACCGGATCGTCTGACCAATGGCCGTCGGCAATGCCTTTTTCCATGCCAGGATAACAGGTAAATTTTTTTCCGGCCAAAATCCCCAGCGGCGCAAGAACGATAGCAGGAGACGCGCAAATTGCGCAGACCTTTTTGCCCGCGCCCTGCATCTTTGCAATTAAGGCGCGGGCCTCGACGCTTGCGGCAATATTGTCGGCGCCGGGAAGCCCGCCCGGAATCACCAGCGCGCTCGGGAGAATGTCGGATTCCATCGCCTCTTCCAAAAAAATATCGGCGGAAACGGTAATCCCCCGCGCGCCGTTCACATAAAGGCTATTGCCGCCGACCGCCGCCACGGTTACTGTGGCGCCTGCGCGACGAAGATAATCGATGGGCGTGACGGCCTCGACTTCCTCGAAGCCTTCGGCCAGCAGAACCAACGCGGTTTTTTCGCCCGGCATTTAGCGCGCGCCGCCGCAGCAATGCTTGTACTTGCGGCCGGAACCGCAGGGGCAGGGATCGTTTCGGCCAACCTTTGCCGACGCGCGAACCACGGTCCTTGGAACGATCACGCCTTCATCGTAAAGCCAGCGGCCGTCGCGCTTGAACGAGGCCTTTTCCTGATGCACGTCCCTCAGGCCGTCGCGCTCGTAGGTCGCCTCGAACTCGACCGTTCCCTCGGAATCCTCGATGCCGCCCTTTTCGACGGAAGTGATTTTCAGCCCAAGCCAGGTGGATTTTTCGCTCCAGTCGCGCGTGGACTTGTGGTCGATGGCATCGTCGCCTTCTTTTTTAAGGCAGGTATCGATAATGTAATCGACAGCGCCCTCGACATAGGCGCTGTAACGGCTGCGCATAAGCGCCTCGGCGGTGGGGGCTTGCGCGAGCCCTTTCAAATAGGGCTCGCAGCAATCGGAAAAGGGGCGGCCGGAGCCGCAATGACAGTCTTTCATTGAACCTCGCTCTGGCTATCATACCAGGAGTGAGGGGGGATCGACAAGCTGGCCGCGAGGCCCCCTATTTTCCCACACAAAACGCCGAGAACATCTCTTCCAGCATTTGGGCGCTTGAAACCTCGCCCGTTATTTCGCCCAGGCAATTTACGGCGTCGCGAAGGAGCGGCGCGATCATGTCAAGCGGCTCGCCGGAGCCGGAGAGGGCGAGCGCCTCCTCCAGCGCGGCGGCGGCGGCATCGAGAAGGCTTTTTTGCCGCTCCGTTCCAACGAAGGCAAGCGAGCGAGCGTCCAGGGGTCCCGCGCAGTCGCGCGCGGCGAGCGAAATGGCCGACAAAAGATCGCCCAGGCCCGCGCCAGTCCTTGCGCTGATCCCTATCATCGGATCGAAGGGCGCCGGGCTTGGAGGCGGCGCGATGTCGGCCTTGTTCCAAAGAAAAATGCGGCGAGGCGCGCCTTTTTCGACGATGGCGCGCTCGCCATCCTGAATTCCCTTCGCGCCGTCGAAAACATAGAGGACAAGATCGGCGCTTTCAAGAATTTCACGGCTGCGCCGCACGCCAATCGCTTCGACCGGATCGCCGGCCTCGCGCAGCCCGGCCGTGTCGATAAGCCTAAGGGGAATGCCGTCCACCGAAAGCTCGGCCTCGATCCAGTCGCGCGTGGTGCCCGGAACCTCCGTCACGATCGCGCGCTCTTCCTTTAACAATAAATTAAAAAGGCTTGATTTCCCGACGTTTGGAAGCCCGGCGAAGGCGGCGACTATTCCATCGCGATACAGGCGCTGCGTCCGCCAGGTTTGGGAAAGATCGCGCAGGCGCGCAAGGGCGGCGCGGGCAAGCCCCTCGCCGGGAAGCGCGCCCGGATCCGCATACACCTCAGCGCTTGCGCTTATTTCATCCTCGCTGTAGTCAAGAAAAATTTCCGCGCCGGCGGAAACTTCCACAAGATTTTTTTTGATAGCGTTTATTTCACTTTCAAGCGCGCCGGAAAGTCGGCCGACGGCGCAGCCGCGCGCCTTTTCGCCCCTCGCGCAGACAAGCTCCATCACGGCCTCGCATCGGGTAAGATCCATCTTGCCGTTCAGAAAGGCGCGAAAGGTAAATTCGCCGGGAAGCGCGTCCCTAAAGCCGGCGCCGCGCAATTGAGCCATCACCGCGCCTCCCGTGGCAAGGCCCCCATGACAGGAAATATCGACGCCGTCCTCGCCGGTGTAGCTTTTAGGCGCGCGGAAAATCGAAACCAAAACCTCGTCGATTCTCTGGCGCTCGGGCGAGACGATCCAGCCGCGCAAAATCGTGTTTCCGCGAGCGGCGAGCAGCTTCCTCGGCGCGGAAAAAACGCGCGCGACAAGATCGACGGCGCCGGCGCCCGAACAGCGAATCAAGGTAAGCGCGCTTGCGCCCGGCGCCGTCGCGAAGGCCGCCACCGGCGAGTCGTCGCCGTAAAAGGCGCGCGCCGTCATTCGTCTTCCTGATAATGGATGACGTTGCTTTCGCTAAGGCGCGCGGCCTTGAAAACCCAGGGCGCGCCCAGCGTTACCCAAAGCGCCAGCAGCGCGAAACGCGCGAAGACAAAAAGGTCGCGGTTTTCGTTTTCCGGAAAAAGGCCGACAAGCCGGCCGGTAAGAAAGGCCAGGGCGAGGGCGCCGGCCGCGCCTATGGCCAGGCGGATCGCTATGGCCACGTAACGCGAGACG
>WRAL01000343.1 GCA_009780285.1 Treponema sp. | reverse complement strand
GCTTTAGGGACGAAAAGGCGCCGCCGACCCTGACGGTGGTATTTTTGGACGCGCAGGGCAAGGAATGGGGAAGGATGTACGCCACGCCCAAGGAGTTCAGCACCGGATCGGTGGGCTACAACGCGTCGGGGAAGATAATCAATCCGGAAAACCCCCAGGCGAAGTACCAAGTAGGCGCCAACATTACGCTGGTAAACTCAAAGCCGGCATAAACGGCGCGGCTGGTTTTGGATTGAGGGGGGCCTCAATCCAGGCGCAACCAAGCGTGGAGTTTTGCGCGGGCTTTAGCCCGCGCAAAACTCCGAGGCCAAAGCGCCGCAGGCGCTTTGGCCCCGTTACACCACACGATATCGTACCGGCTCGCCGCGGGCGAAGCGCGACGCTTCCTCGGCCACCTTGCGCTTCAGCTCGCGCGCGGATTCCTGGGAATACCAGGCCATGTGCGGGCTTACGATCAGGTTTTGATGGCGGAAAAGCGGATTGTCCTTGAGAAGAGGCTCGCGCGCCGCGACGTCCAGGCCGCAACCGGCCAGCTTGCCCGAGGCGAGCGCGCCGTCCAGCGCGGCTTCGTCGACGATCCCGCCGCGCGCCGTGTTGACAAGGATCGCGCCTTGTTTCATCAGAGCGAATTCCCGCTCGCCTATAAGCCCGATGTTGCCGCCGGCCGGACAGTGAACGGAAATAATGTCCGATGCGCGCAAAAGATCGTCAAGGCCGGTCATAGTAACGTAATCCGGCGCCGCGATGTCCCTTGGATCCGAGGCGAGGATCCGAGGCCCGAAAGCCTCCATCCGCCGCGCGTACTGCCGGCCGATCTGCCCAAGGCCGACTATGCCCACCGTAAGGCCGCTGATCCTCGCCACCGGCGCCACGTCGAGGTAGTTCCAGCTTCCCGCGCGGACCCGCGCGGCCGCCTCGGCAAGCCGGCGCGCAAGGCAGAGCGTAAGCGCCATCGCGTGGTCCGCCACTTCGTTCATGCCGTAATCCGGAACATTGCAGACCGTGATTCCAAGCTCGCGCGCCGAGTCCACGTCCACCGTGTCGAAGCCCACGCCGTAGCGCACGATCTGGCGCAACTTAGGAAGCGCGCGCATAACCCGGCCGGTCATCCGCGCGTACTGCACGAGAAGCGCGCTCGCGTCGGCGCAGCCGGAGATCACCTCGTCCTCGCTGACGCACTTGCGCCAGTCGAGGCCGAGGCCCTCCCTCGCCAAAACTTCCCTTTCGATTTCAACGCTGTCGTGATCGCAGTCCGATATTACGATCTTGCTTTCCATTTACTGCCCCTCCCTTTCAGGCAAAGGGTAGCGCCAAAAGCCGGACTTTTCAAGACGCGCGTCAAACCTTGAACTGAGAAATGGCCCGCATAAGAACGGAAATGCTTTCCCTGTTTCGCCCGCTCAGCTCGTTCACGCAGCTTAGCGCGCGGTTGATCTCGTCGGCGCCGCCGGACATCTCGTTAATGCCGTTGGCGATTTCCTGCGTCGCCCTTTCCAGGTTTCGGCTTTCCTCTATCACTTCCTTGCTGCCCTCAAGCATTTCCTGCGAGCCGCCCTTGACCTCGCGCGTGATGTCGCTCACACGAGCGGAGGCGCTGAGCACGTCGCGGCTTCCCTGCGCCTGTTCCTCCATTGCCCGACGAATCGCGTCCTCCTGATCGGCGACCGTCCTCACGCTGCCGTCTATGGCCTCGAATTTAAGAAGGACGTCCTCGGCGGAAAGTTTTATCTTTTTTATCGACTCGCTGATTTTTTTAAGGACCGCGCTTATCGTCTTCGACTGCTCGCCGGAGCTTTCCGCCAGCTTGCGTATCTCGTCGGCGACCACGGCGAAGCCCTTGCCCGCCTCGCCGGCATGGGCGGCCTCGATAGCGGCGTTCATCGAAAGAAGGTTCGTCTGACTCGCGATATTTTCCATCACCGAGTTTATTTCAAGAAGGTCCTCGGATTCCCTCGCGATCTCCTGAATGTCGCGGGACACGTCCATAAGGCCAGAGCGGCCGGCCTCGGAGGAGGCTTTAAGATCCTCCACGTTCCGCGAATTTTTTATCAACGTCGCCGTAACGGATTGGATGCTGGCGAGCATTTCCTCAATAGCGCTCGAGGTTTTGAACACCGCGCCGCTTTGCGTTTCCACCTGGTCGCTTAGCTTGTTGATATTGTTCGTAACATGCTCCATAGTCGCGTTTGTCTGCGTGACGCTGGCGCTCTGGCTTATCACCCGGCCTTTAATGCTGCGGATGTTGGCCGCGATCTCGTCCATCGCCGACGCGGTCTGAGTCATATTGCTGGCAAGATCGTTGCCAATGTCGGACAGCTCCCCGGCCTGTTCCTTTATTCCCAGGACAAGGCCGCGTATCTTTTCGATGGTGCGGTTAAAATACTTGGATGCCTTGCCGATTTCGTCCTTGCCGGAATCCGGAAGGCGCAGGGTAAGATCGCCGTCGCCCGAGGCTATGTCGTCCAGCGCGCTCGCCATAAGCTCGATGGGCTTTACAAGCCGCGTTACGACAAGCAGCGTGATAGCGACCACAAGCGCAAAGCCTATGATGCCGGCAAGAATCATTTCAAGCGTGATCGAGGATATTATCGAGTCCGCCTCGGCGTTCGCGATGGCGACCGTAAAAATGCCGATGGGGATTCCTGCGGCGCCTGAAAGCGGAAGATTGAAGGTGTAAAGC
>WRAL01000342.1 GCA_009780285.1 Treponema sp. | reverse complement strand
TCTTCCAAAATCCCCCGTAAGCATTCTGCCCATCCACCTGTAGTATTGGACAAAGAGGGGCTGATCAAGGCCCAAATCGCGCCTGATCAGCTCCTTGTAAGCCTCAAAGTCCTCCGGCGTCATCTCGTACTGCAAACCTTCGGTGTACATGGTCACGGGATCCGCCGGCGACAAATTGTAGATGAAGAACATTATAACGGATACAATGAGGAACACAAAAACGATGTACAGGATGCGCCGTATAATGTAGTTCGTCATCTGTCTTACCTGCCTCTACTCAGCAATCCATGCTTCCATCATCGAGAAGTACCACGGATAAAGCGCGTTGCGGGTGTAGCCCACCACCTTGGAGTTGAAGAAATCGTGATACACGTCCGAGTAAAGCGGAAGATCCGGCAAAACCTCGTTGTAACGGGTTACGAAGTCGATCCAATGCCTGGCAAAAGTGTCGAAATCGCCCGGCTCCGTGTTCCGCATGGCCTGCGTCGGGTCGTTAAGCAGCGGGTCGATGATCCTGTTGGTGTTGTACTGGCCGAAAGTCGCCGGATCCGGCTCGTAATAGTACCAGGGCGAATCCAAGGTGGAAAATCCCACGCCGCCGTTGATCATGTTGTAGCGCTTGGCGCCGATGCCGTAAAGGGCGTTTCCAAAAGCCGTCGAGTCGCCCCATTCCTGCCTGATCTCGATGCCGACGCTTCTGGCGTTCTCGGTTACGAAGGTCGAAAGCATCTCGCCTATAACGTTCGAATCGGGGGAGAACCATTCGATTATAAGCGGCATAAGGGTGCCGTCCGGCATCATTTTATAGCGAGTGCCGGTGGTGTAAGGCCCGCCGCTTGAGTTCAAGGTCCAGCCGCCGTTGACAAGCTCCTGGGTCGCGCGCGGGAGGTTGAGCGAGTAGGCGGTAAGATCCCTGTCGAGCCTGTCCCGGTTTTGCAGGTAAGTCCACTGCGCCGCCCCGATGCGGCTGTTCACGATGGCGCCAAAACCGCCGGTGTACTGGCGGACGAATTCCTCGCGATCCATGCTGAACGCGATCGCGCGGCGCACTTCGGCGAACTGGGTCGGGCCGATATCGGCATGGAACGTGATCCTCCCGAAGCCGTTTCGGTTATAGGTGGTGTAATTGACGATGCCCATGTCCACAAGGTCGAGGCCGGCGTTTATATTCAGCCCACCGGAAGTCTGTACCAGAAGATCGACCGTGCCGGTCCTAAGCGCGTCCATCATAGTCGCGTCGCCCACCTGGTAGAAAATTATGTTTCTGATGCTGGGAATAACCCTTTCCGGGCCCCGGCCAAGGTACCTTTCGTTGACCTCAAGCGTAAGCGTGTAGGTTCCAGCGTCATAGCTTACGAATTGATACGGGCCGGACGTAACGTAGGGGGTGTAGCGGTAGCCGGTCGAGCCGTTGTCCAGGGTGGACTGAAGCAGGGCGAGGCTCCACGGGCCGGTCATCTGAATGCCGCTTCCCGTGTCCACGACATCGCAGCCGGGGGCTATGACGTGCAGAGGCAAAGGCCCTACGCTGGCGTAGGTGATCTCGAACCAGAACGGAAAGTTCGGATTCCCCGAATTGTTATAGGGCGCCACGGTCAGAGAGAAAGAATATTCCCCCAAAAGGCGGGCGCCGGTAAAAACATTGCTCTCGCCGGAGTTGTACGCCGAAAAACCCTGGTAAACGTCGCCGCCCACCCATAATGAACTGCCCATCTCGCGAAGATAGGGACTGTAGCTCAGGAGAAAGGGGAACACGTAGTCCTTCGCCGTGATCCTGGTGCCGTCGTTGTACGTAAGGTTTTGGTTGATCTCAATCGTGTAGGTCTTGCCGCCGTCGGCGTTGTCCGTTACCGAGAACGACCTTACCACCGTCGGATCCTCCTCCCACCTGTCGTTCTTGGTGTAGTGGACCGTGGCATACCCGCCTATGAGCGCCTTCGCGTCCGCGTTGGCGGTAAGGTTGGTCCAGCCGCTGAACATGTCGGCGTTCATGGCGTTCGTGCCGACCACGAGCCTTCCGGTTGGCGAGCTGGGCCTGCCCGCGACCGCCGACCCCGCGCCGCCCGTTCCGCTGTCGCCGGGGCACCCCGCGAGAAGCGCGATCGCGAAGAGCGCCGCAACTCCCAACGCAATCTTCATTTTCGTCATTTTCGTCATTTTCACTCGTTTATCCTCCATACAGATAAAGTAAGACGCCGCGCTGCGCCGTTCCCGCCATAAGGCGTCGGCGCATTCAACCGCATATCCTTATCTCATCCCATATTTGTCGATTTTTGTCAAGCGCCTGCTAAAGGCGCGCGGCGAATTCGCCGAAGAGCTTCCTGTTCCCGCCTATAAGTATGGTTATTTCACGCTTCCAGGCCACTATCCACCGCCTAGCCGTCGCGCAATACGAAAAATGGGGCGGTTTATACCTGATCATAATGGAACTTGTCATTCTTGACAGCGCGCGCAAGCGCGGCCTGAGCGGAAAGAGCATACTTTCTTGCCCGCTGCGCCCTCAGAATGACATTATCGTTGAAAACTACAAGGAACTCGTTAAGGCCGCCGCTCGCTCTTAGTCGGGCGCCGTGATGCCTAAAAATAAAACCTAGCCGAAAAGCGCGGCGCCTAAAAACTAAAAACCTAGCCCAAACTGCAATTGTTCCACGGAGAGTGGAACGAATGAGGCTAGACATGCACAGCAGAAAGGA
>WRAL01000341.1 GCA_009780285.1 Treponema sp. | reverse complement strand
GTGTTGAACTCGACGCTCAGGTTTTTCACTTCCAGTATGGATTGCGCGCCTTGCGCTAATTTTTCTGTCATCATGCCTCCTACTGGTGTCCCCGCAAAGTCGGATCGAAGGCGTCGCGCAGGCCGTTCGCCATAAGGTTAAATGCCAGCATGAGTACGGAGATTACAAGCGCAGGGAAAAAAACCGTGTGAGGATTCGTGAAAAGCATTCTCTGCCCCTGCGCCAGAAGAACTCCCACGGAAGGCTCCGGCGCCTGAACGCCCAGGCCAAGATAGGAAAGAAAGGCTTCGGTCATCATAAATGATGGGATCACGACGGCGACCTGCGTTATCGTCGGGCCTATGGCGTTAGGAAGTATGTAGCGGAAAATAAGGCGCTTGTCGCTCGCGCCCATGGTTCGCGCCGCCATCACGTATTCCTGCCCTTTGTAGCGGTAGAACTGGGCGCGTATCATGTAGGCCATGCCGAGCCAGCCGGTAAGCGTAAGCGCGAAAACGAGGTTCCACATCGTCGCGCCGAAGCGCACCACAAGTAGGAGCACGAGCATCAGCGTCGGCACGGCGCTGAGGACTTCCATTATGTGCAGCATCACGAAGTCCACGGTCCTGCCGTAGTACGCCGCCACCGAGCCAAAGATCACCCCAACCGTAAGATTGATGATAAGCGCCGCGGCGGCCATGATCAGGGACACGCGAACGCCTCGCCAAAGCCGCGTCCAGAGATCGCGGCCAAGCTCGTCGGAGCCGAACCAGAAATAAACGTCGTCGGCGCCGACCCAGCGGTACATGTCGATGCGTATTTCCGCCATCGGAACCAGGCGCCCTCCCGCCGGCTGGTCATACAGGCTTAGCGTTTTTATAATGACGTCCTCGTAATCCGGGAGGTTGGCCGCCTGAACCCTTATGACGCCGGAGCCGTCGAAGATGCCTAATCTTTCAAGCCCGGGAACCCTGGGCGGCAATCTGTCCCAGCGTATGTGCTGTTCCCTAAAGCCGAAGGAGCTCATCATGGGGCCGAAGATCGCCATAAGCACGACGAAGAGCACGACAAAGACGGCCAGCATCGAGGCCTTGTTTTTCGAAAAGCGCAGCATCGCGTCCTTGAAAAAACTGACGGGCGGAGCCTCGGGAACCGCGTCGGCAAGCGAAGCGTCCATGTCGTAAAATTCAAAGTCGTTTTCCGCGAAGGAAACGCCTTTCAAAACATCGTCAACAGTTTCGAGGCTAGTCCCTGGATACATTTTTGCCACCTCCGACAACGATTCTGGGATCCACGATGCCGTAGCTTAAATCGACAAGAAGCCTGGCAAATAATGATATCGCGGTGTACATAAGCGTGCTACCCATGACCACGGGGTAATCAAGCGCGAAAAGCGCCTCGACCATGACGCGCCCTATTCCCGGTATCGAGAAAATTTGCTCCACTACTACGGAGCCGCCAAGAATGCCCACGAAAATACCGACGAGCATCCCGATGATCGGGATAAGCGAATTTCGTACCGCATGGCGCAAAACGGCCTGATGCGTTAAAAGGCCCTTGGTCTTCGCAAGGAGCATGTAGTCCGAGTTAAGCGCCTCGGTAAGCTCCGCCCTTAAATACCTTGTTATAAAAGCTACGCCTCCAAAGGACATCGCAAGAACGGGCAGCGTCATGGAATAAAATCTGCTCGCGTCCCAGTACTGGGACGTGGAAAAAGTCAATGGGAACCAGCCTAGCCTAAAGGCAAGGAAATACTGCAAAAGAGAGGCAAGTATGAACCCCGGAACTGAAATAAAGAGCACAACCATAGCCGATACCGCGTGATCCGTTAAGGTGTTTCTTTTCAGCGCCGCTATTATGCCAAAGGCGAAGCCAAGCGGCACGATTACGATATTTGACAATAGATTTAAAACTATGGTGATCGGGAATCTTTCCGCGATAATCGCGAAAACCTCGCGCTGGGGCTGGACGATCAGGGATATGCCAAAATCAAGGCGGAGAAGCCCGGCGATATAATAGCCGAACTGAACGATCGTTGGCTGATCCAGGTGATAGCGCCTTTCGATAGCGAGGCGCACTTCCGGCCTTAAAGCCGGATTCGCGAAAGGGCCGCCAGGCACGGAATGTATGAGGAAGAACGTGAACAGTATCACCAAAAACAGCGCGATAAGCATAAACCCTACGCGCTTGCAAATATATCTGAACATAGGCTGCGCCACCTTGCGCGATCAAAGCCGCCGCGAGAGAGCGGGCAAAGGCCCACGCCCTCTCGCGGCGAATTCCGTTATCTTGTCACGGTTATGCTCCGCGCGACGTTTGGCTCGATATAGGACTGCCCGACGGCATAGCCTACAGGGAAAAGGAATTCGTCAAGAAGAAGGTGAACCCTGTCCGAATAAATCACGGCGCCGTTGTTCTGGTAGATCGGGATCCAAGGCATGTGGCCCATGACTATGGACTCCATTCTTGCCAGCGCGTCGATTCTGGCCATGTCGTTGAAGACCAAGTCGCCCCTGGCCGTCCTGCGCTGCAATTCGTTGAACTCGTCGTCGTGGAACCGGTGCAGCGCGCCATCGTAATCGGATCTCCATATATTAAGGCTCGTCCACGGATTCCAGGAATCCTGCCCCTGGGTTCCCCAGCCGGCCTCATGCTCCCCGACGCGCATTTTGTCGTAGGCGGCGGTCGTGGGCATGGCCATAAGATTAAGAGTGAAT
>WRAL01000340.1 GCA_009780285.1 Treponema sp. | reverse complement strand
TTCATCGCCGCCGCGCGAAAGCCGCCGTTTTCCAGCGCCGCTATTCCGGCTATCGTGCTTCCGCCCGGCGAGGCGACCATGTCCTTAAGCTCGCCGGGATGCCGGCCGGTTTCCAGCACCATGGTCGCCGCTCCCAGCGCGGTCTGCGCCGCGTAGCGCAGGGCCTTGTCCCTGGGAAGCCCCGCGCGAACGCCGCCGTCGGAAAGGGCCTCGATAAAGAGGTAGGCGAAGGCCGGCCCGGAGCCGGAAACGCCCGACGCCGCGTCCATAAGCCTTTCCTCGACGCGATCGACCAAGCCGGCGCCGCAAAGCAGCTTTTCAAGGGCGGCAAGCGCCGCGCCGGAAACCTCGGCCGAGGCGCAGAGCGCGATCAGGGCCTTGGACACCAGCGCCGGCGTGTTCGGCATGATCCGCGCCACCGGAGCGGCGCAGCCTATCGCGTCCTGGATTTTTTTTATCGTCCAGCCCGGCGCCATGGAAACGAGCGTTATTTCAGGGCCGCCGTCGGAAAGGCGCTTTTTTACCGCCTGAGCGATTTCCTTTAGGACGGTGTCAAGAATTTGCGGCTTGACCGCGAGAAAGATTAGGTCGCCTTCCATTACGGCCTGCGAGTTGGACGAAAAAACCCGCCCGCGCATGGCGTCGGCGGCGGCCCGGGCCTTCGTCCCGTCCGCGTCGGCGAAGCCTATTTCGGCGGAGGCGCCCGAAAGGGCGCCCTTCATGAGCGCTCCGCCCATGTTTCCGCATCCTATGCAGCTTATTTTCACGCGGGCCTCCTTGCGCCTTCGCGGGCGGTTTTCCTAGCGCGCCGAGAACCTCCAGGCCCCGCCTTCAAGCGAGTAGACCCCGGCCCTGTTTCCGCCGCTCGAGTAGGCCGCGGAGAACTCCTCGAGGACGCCTTCGGAAAAATCCGAAAGCCGGACGTTGGCCCCTATGGAAATCATGGAAAGGCCGCGAAGCGAGCCGGAAAAAACGCTTCCGTGAATCGCGCTAAGGCCGTTTCCTATGGTCACGCCTGTCAGGGGGTTGTTCGCCAGCGCGCGCTCCCCGATGGAGGTCACGCTGTTGCCTATGGCGGCGCCGGTTAGCAGGTTGCTCTCGAAGGCCCGGGCGCCTATGCTGGCAAGGCCGTCGGCGGCGGGGAGCGTGGCCAGCCTGTTGTTCTGAAAGGCGCCGCCGCCAAGCACGTCGTCACCGCCGTCGATTCTCCTTACGTTTCTGCCAAGGGCGACGCTCGTAATCATGTTGTCGCGAAAGGTGCCGGGCTCCAGGGCCGTCACGCCGTCCCCTATGGAGACCGAGACGATCCTGTTGTTCCGAAACGCCTCGGCTCCGATGGCGGTCACGCTGTCCGGAATGACGAGCGAGACTATGCGGTTGTCCCTGAACGCGCTGTTTCCGATGGTGATCACGCGGCCGGGGATCACGATGCCGGCAAGCTGGTTTCCGCGAAAGGCGCTGTTTCCGATGACCCTCACGCTCTCGGGGATTGTCACGCCGGAAAGCCGGTTGTCGCGAAAGGCCCCGTCCCCGATGCCGACCACGGCGGCGCCTATCGTGACGCCGGAAAGCAGGTTGCCGCGAAAGGCCTCCTCGCCTATGCTCGTTACGCCGTTGCCCACGAAGACGTTGGTCAGCCTGTTGTTCCTAAACGCGCCGCCCCCGATTCTCGCCACGCTGTCCGGAATCGAGACGCGGACAAGCTGGTTGCCGGAAAAGGCGTTCTCCCCGATCTCGACGACGGGCATTCCGCGTATGGACGAGGGAACGGTTACCGAGGTGGCCCGCCCGCCGTACCAGGTGATCTTCACGCCGTCGCCGACCTCCTCCCAAAGGAAGTCCGCCGTGGGGGTGTACGCCGTCGAGCCGGGCACGTCGGTGGCGCAAGCCCCGAAAATCGCCATTGCCGTAAGGCCGGCAAGAAAAGCACGTATCGCCTTAAACCTCAATCTGAATCTCCTCCAAGCGCTGCGCTAAAGAAATGCAGCATGTCGGGAACGAAACCCCCAGCTGCTTCATGTCACTTTAAGTATATTTTGCCCGGCGGCCCTTGTCAATGATCGCCGCCGGCTATTCCTCGCTAAGAAGATCCTCGTTCCAATGCTCGAGATCGTCGCCGTCGGAGCCGCGTCCTTTGACGATCTTCCTCCGCGCGGTATTGAAAAGCTCGCGCAGTATCTCGGCCATGAGCTTTTTGGTGGGCGCGTCCACGTTTTTAAGCCCGCTTATGATGCCGGCGGCGGCGTTGGGCCAGCGCGAGCCCATCTCGACGAAGGTGGTGGCGTTCGTTGCGCAGAGGATGCGGTACAGCGCCTCGACGAATTCCTGGCGCTGGCTTTCGCCGAACTTTTCCATCCATTCGCGTATGATCGCGCCGGCGAGCCGGCTTTGCGCGGTAAGCTCGCCGCCCGAGGCGAAGCGGTCGCGCTCGACCTCCCAGCTGCGCATGTCGTGCTGGAAAAGGCCGGAGGCCGAGCTTTTCACGATTTCCGGCGCCGCGCCGCTTTCGAAGAGCATGCCGAAAAAGGACGACTGCGGGACGAAGGCCCTCAGTCGCGGGCGAAGGGCCAGGTAGTTTCCGTCGCGCGCGATCTGGCCTCGGAAGCCCGGCGAGTCGTAGCCGTAGATCGCCTCCACCCTCGGGCGCGCCGCGCGGCCGCAGAAGGCCGCGGCGTAGGCGGCGAGGTTTCCGCCCTT
>WRAL01000339.1 GCA_009780285.1 Treponema sp. | reverse complement strand
CTGGCCACTTTGAAGCGCGTAGTCGGCTCGCGCAAAAGCCCGGACGATCGCGCGGAGTCCCGCCCGCCCGTCGAGGTGCCAAGGCGAACGGTGCGCGCCGTGGTGATAGGCGCCTCCACCGGCGGGCCCGGCGCGCTGTACAGGCTGTGCGGCGCGCTTCCGGCCAATTTTCCCATTCCCATTATTCTCGTGCAGCACAACTCGACCGGCTTCGATCATTTATTCGCGCAATGGCTCGACGAATGCGCGCCCTTTCGCGTCAGCCTTGCCCGCGAGCGCGAGATTCCCGAGGCCCGGCGCCTGTACATCGCGCCCACGGACATTCATCTGGCCATAGACGAAAAGGGCTTTCGTTTCGACGACGGGGAGCTTATCCGAAACCAGAAGCCGGCGGTGGACGCGCTGTTCGCCAGCGCCGCGGCTCTGTACGGCGACGCGCTCGTGTCGGTCGTGCTTACCGGAATGGGAAACGACGGCGCCGACGGGACAAGGCGGGTAAAGGAAGCCGGCGGAATCACGATCGCGCAGGACGAGGCTTCCTCCGTGGTTTACGGCATGCCGCGCGCCGCCTGGGAAACCGGCTGCGTGGACCTGGCGCTGCACCCGGAAGGAATCGCCGCGCGGCTTGTCAAGATCGCCGGCTGGGGCGCGGATGCCCGGGGGAATTATGAAAAAAGATTGGAGCGCCAGTGATGACTCATTTTGCGAGGTCGCGGCAGGCCGAGACATTGCCGAGGGAGACGCTTTCAAGCCCGGCGCTTATGTTCCTTTACCACAGGGTGGAGCAGATTTTCGGCATTAGGGCCGAGGGCGAGGCGCTGAAAAAGCTTGACGCGCGCGTCGAGAGCATTTGCGGGCATTCCTTCGTCGAAAATCCGGCCGCATACGAACATGCGCTTTCTTCCCAGGAAAATGTTTTCGACATAGCGCAAGAGGTAACGATAAACGAGACGTATTTTTTCAGGGAAGGCGCGCACTTCGAGCTTCTTATGCGCAGCCATCTTCCCAGGCTTGCCAAGCTGGGCCGACCGATACGGTTCTGCTCGGCGGCAAGCAGCATAGGCTGCGAGGCCTACAGCCTTGCGATGCTTCTGAGCCATTATTCCAAGACGCAAACGCAATTTGAGTTCGAGATTGACGCATTCGATGTTTGCGCGCCGACAATAGAGGTCGCGCGCGGCGCTCGGTATTCGTCAAATTCAATTCGCCCCGACGGATCGGGCTGGAAGGGCCTGATGGACGATTACCTTACGAGAGACGGAAACGAGTTCGTCGTTTCAAAGGACATACGATCGAGCGTGCGCTTTTTCGCTCACAATATCATGAACGGGATCGAAAAGCGCTACGACGTGATCTTTTTCAGGAACGCCCTGATTTATTTTTCGGCGAAAAGCCGGCAGCTTGCGCTTGACGATCTCGCCGAGGCTCTTCTTGACGACGGGATTTTGTTTTTGGGCGTTTCGGAAACTTCGTCGGCTGATCATCCACTGCTGGCAAGCCGGCGCGACGACGGCGTCTTTTATTTCCAGAAGCCGGGAAGAGAGCGCTTTGCCAATCCTTCGCAGGCGGAAAGCGCTCCGCCTGCTCATCCCCCGCGCGCCGGCGCGGCCAGGCCCATGCCCGAAATTGGCGCTCGCGCGCCGCGGGAAAGTGAATTGCCGGTGGATTGCGCGAAGGTCGCGGCGCTTCTGGAAAAAAGCGAAGGGCGCGACGGCGCGGCCCAGACGCTGGCGGCAATCGCCAACGAGCGGAACTCGCAGTTCCTGTCAGGCGCGGATCTTGCCTCGGCGGCGGTTTATTTTATTTCCGCGCAGGACTTCTCCTGCGCCGGCCGCGCGATCTCCTTTCTCGAGGAACGCAATTCCGGCGCGATCCCGCCTTTCCTGCGCGGCGAGTGCCACATGCTGAACGAAAAATTCCAGGAGGCCGCCGCCTGTTTCGAAAAATCGATCTCGCGCGGAAAGGATTTTTGGCCGGCCTTTTACCGGCTGGCGCTTCTTCCCTTGGAGGGCGACGGGATCGGGCAGGAGCGCATGGCAAGGCTGGCGCTTGAAAGCCTTGGCCTTGGCGCGAGATCCGGCTACGAGTGTTTTCTGGGCGGATTTTCCACGGATTATTTCAAGATAATTCTTGAACGCAAACTTATGAACAAAGCTTAGGAGCGCCGAATTTTTTATCAATTAATTCGACGGCCTCCAAAGGAGAGGGTATATGAAAATTGGCTATAAGTTTATTATAACGCTGGTCGCGCTTAGCCTGTTGGTGTTGATTTCGGTGGGCAGCGCGCTGTTGTCTCAGGCCCGAAACCACCTTACGACTCTTGCGCAGGAAAGGGCGGTCGCGACGGCGCGGGAATATTCGGAGCTTTTCGGCTCTTACTTTACGTCCTATTGGTACGCCGCGCAAACCGCCGCGCGCATTCTCGACGGGCATTCGGGCGCCGACGATGATTTCTCGCTTTTTCTCGCCGAGGCGTTGCTCGACGGCCTTATCGAAAATTACCCGGGGGTTTTAGGCGCGTGGGTGGCGCTCAATGGCGCGGAGCCCATACGAAGAGGCAGCTTCGCCTTGCCTGGAAACGACGTGATCCCTTCGTACATGACGAACCTCGGCGTCGCGGGGGCTGTCTACGATCCGCGCGTCGTGCGCATAGACGGAAGGGAATATTTGGCGGCCACCATTGTCGCGACGATGCTCG
>WRAL01000338.1 GCA_009780285.1 Treponema sp. | reverse complement strand
TTGCAATAAAACTATGGAGGAGACACCCATGAAAAAGACAGAAATCGCGCGGCCTTGCATTGCCGCATCGATCGCGCTTTTGGCGCTTGCGTTTATCGCTTGCCCGACGGGCAATAATCCGAAGGAATCCTCCTTCGCCGTAACCTTCAACGCGAACGGCGGCTCGGAGGTTGAGACGCGGCAGGTGCCGAAGGGCAGCTTCGCGACAGAGCCGCCCGCTCCGACAAGAACGAACCATGCTTTCCTTGGCTGGTACGCGGAAGACTCAAGCCGCGAATTTGCCTTTGCCACCACTCCCATCACCGAGCCCATAACCTTGACGGCGCGGTGGCATGCCGGCAGCGAAAGGATTTACGAAGGCGGATGGCGCAGTGGCAGAATTTCGATCGCGGATATGCAGACGACAGCTAGTAAGTCATTCGCGATTCCCGTTCAAGCCGGCGTCACCTACTACATCTGGTGGACGTTAGGCGGATCCCGCGCTTCTAACGTGAGCGCCAACTGGCCGGGTGGCAGTTTTTCACAGCAGACAAATTCGGAGACCAGACCGGTCATCACGCCAAATGCGGACGGTAATCTCATTGTAACGGTGGGTCGGGCATCTGGCGCAGGCTTTGGCGCAGGCTTTATCGATTACTCCGTCACTTACAGCACTAACCCGCAACGGCCATAACGCCTAAGCGCGGAGTTTTGCTTCGCAAAACTCCGCGCATTAATGCCCGATAACCTAAAACCGCCGGGCGAGGCCCGGCGGTTTTTCCTATAGAAGAGCGGCCTTTCTTCCAAGATTCCTAGCGCGAATGCCCCGCGCGCGGTGGAGCGCAGGGGGCCACCGAATAAAGCCTAGCGGATAAAAGGCCGCGAGGCCGGCCTTGAATTCCGGAAACCCCATGGCTATCTTTGTAGCAAAAGGAAAGGCCTCGTTGCGCCGTCGCGCGAATGCTTGGCCGACCAGCGAGGGTAGAAGATGGCGAACGATGCCGTTTACGTGGATTTCGCCGAAGGCGCGAAGAGGGTTATGGGCAATTCGGGGCTGTACCTCAGGCTGCTCTGCAAGTTTCGGGAAGGGCCCGGGCTAGGGCCGCTTCGCGAGGCTTTTTCCTCGGGCGACTGCGCGCGCCTCGTCGCGGAGGCTCATGCGCTAAGGGGCCTTTGCGCAAACCTGTCCCTTTTGGAGCTTGCCCTGAAGTGCCAGGCATTGGAGGCCGGCGCGAAGGAAGGCAGCCTCGACTCAGGCGCCTTCGAAAAGACCGAGGCCGCCTTCGCCGCGACCCTGGCCGCGATTGAAAGGACCGTCGCCGAACATGCGTAGAATTCCATCAGTCCTTGTCGTGGACGACATAAGCATCAACGTAATGATCCTCGAGGAGATCCTTAGGGACAGCTACAGGGTTATCACGGCAGACAACGGAAAGGACGCCCTTGAAAAGCTGCAGGCGGAGGCATCCCTTCCCAAAATAGCGCTTCTTGACGTCCTGATGCCGGAAATGAGCGGCCGGGAGCTTTTCGACGCGATGAAGGCCGACGCGCGCCTGCGTCGCATACCGGTTATCTTTATCACGGCGGAAAACGATTCGGAAAGCGAGCTTCTTGCCGCCGGCGCGGTGGACTTTATCAACAAGCCTTTCCTGCCGGAGATCGTGCGCCTGCGCGTCCGCAACCAGATCGAGCTAAGGAATTACAGCGAAAACCTGGAGCAGATGGTCGAGGAAAAAACCGCCGAGGCCACGCGAACCCTTGAACAGGCGCTTCAGGGCCTTGCCAGCGCGATAGAGTACCGAGACATCGAGTCCGGAGCGCACGTAAAGCGAACGCAGCTTTACATGCTGGCTCTTTGCGAGCGCCTTATAGAAAGCGGCTCGGCCTACGCTCCGGATATCCAGGCGGCGAATCCGGACACGGTTATGAAGTCCATGGCGCTGCACGACATTGGCAAAATCTCGATCCCGGACAGCATCCTTCTGAAGCCCGGCCGGCTCGACCCGGAAGAATACGAGGTCATGAAAACCCACACCACCAAGGGCGGGCAGATTATCGCCGCGCTGGGCGACGTGAGCGCATCTCCCTACCTGCGTCACTGCGAAAACATCTGCTTCGGCCACCACGAGCGCTGGGACGGCAAGGGATACCCGCGCGGGCTTTCCGGAGCGAACATTCCGCTGGTGGCGCGCATGGCCGCCGTGTCGGACGTGTACGACGCGCTGGTTTCGGCGCGGGTCTACAAGCCGGCCTTTACCTGCGAGGACGCGAGCAGGATCATATCCGAATCAAGCGGCAAGGAATTCGATCCCGTGATCGTGGAGGCCTTTTTGGGCGCGCGGGATCGCTTTAGGGAGATCGCGCTGCGGCACAGGTAATCGTGAAGGTTTTCGCAGGCCGCTTTTGGGGCGGCGGATTGCTTTTCGTCGCTCCGGAGCGAAGCGCTTCAAAATAATTCAGGCGTCGGGTATAATGCCGGCTATGCAGGATTCCTCCAAATTAGATGCGCCTTCCCGGAGCGAGGATCCCTTCCGTCGCGAGGGGGCCGGAATTTTCGGCTTTGGGCTTTTTGCCTTCGCCCCCGGCAACCCGGCTTTTCTCCTTCCGGCAAAGGATTTCCCCGATCAGGTGATTTTCGAAAAGGGCGGCGTTCCCTACATATCGCTCGCCGCGCAGGGCGGCCCCGGCCCGAACCTCGACGAGGGCTTCGCGCGGCTGGT
>WRAL01000337.1 GCA_009780285.1 Treponema sp. | reverse complement strand
GTGGTGTTTTTATCGCAGGCGGAAACGCAATTGCCGCTGACGATGGCGCCGTCCATAACTTCCGTTGGATATAAAATCGTTGGAACGATTTTTTTTCCGTCAACGCCGTAAACATAGGTATCGTGAAGAAGGCCCTGGGTCTGCAGCATGTAAACATAGCCCACTTTCGGAAGGCCGGGAAGCTCGGCCGCCGCCTCGAAGAGCGGCTTGGTTTCGTAAACCTCCACGGAATCAGGCTCGCCGCGCGCCGCCTTGTCGCCCAAATACGCGGCCACCTTAAAGCCGGCCATGCGCGCCGCGGCCTCGTATTCGTACTGGCTAAGGCCGTCCTTAGGCTCTATCACAAGGCATACATTGCAGGTTTGGGAAAAAGGCGTGTAGTCCGCGCCGGGGCCGGACATGTCGATAATTCCTTCCTGAAAGCCGACGATTTTTCCGCAGGTAATGACCGCAGCGCCGGAAAGCGCGTTCGTGCGCCCGGAACCCACAACGTCCACTTTGGCAAGAACGCCGGGGAAAATTCCGCCGGGGCCGGAGATCTTTACGCGCGGCTCCACAACGTCCTTAACCGGCGTGACGCGCGTCTTTTCGCCGGGAAGCGCGATTTCAATTTTTACTTCCTTTATACGCTCGTCCTCAAGCGCGAGGCTCTCCACCTCCTGCCTATTGACGACGAGAATCCCCTTTTCCATTTTCGTCGAGTCGCCGAAGCGCGCGCCCTTGACGCATATCCTTCCAAGTTCCAGACGCATTGTTCCCCCTATAAAGCCTTTTGAATCATGTCCTCGATGGCCGCCGCCGTCGCGCCGTCCTTGGTAACCTCGGCAATCTTCGCGCCGTCCCTGTAAAGGACGAGAGTCGGCAGGCCGAGAACTTGCTGCGAAATCGCCAGCCGCCGCGCCTTAGTAACGTCCAGCTTGGCGAACTTGACCTTGCCGGCGTAGCGCTCGGCGAGCGCCTCCACTTCCGGCATCAGCTCCTTGCAGGATTCGCAGCTTTCGCTCCAATAGTCCACCAGCGCAAGGCCGGCCGCGTCCAGAATTTCCCCCTGGAACGTTTCCTTGTCAACCGCAATCACTTCAATCGTCCCCCATTTCCTCGATATATTTTTCCGCTGCAACCGCGGCTATCGCCCCGTCCGCCGCCGCCGTCACCACCTGGCGAAGCGGCTTGATCCGGCAGTCCCCGGCGGCGTAAACGCCCGGAACGTTCGTGCGCATGTTTTCGTCAGTGGGCACGTAGCCCCTGTCCATCGTTATCTTGCCCTTGAAAACGTCGGTGCTGGGAATAAGGCCGATAAAAACGAAAAGCCCGAAAGCGCCGTCGTCCTCGTCGGCGAGAAACTCCGTAAGCTCGCCGGTTTTTGCGTTGCGCACGACGATGGTGTCAAGAACGCCGGAATCCCCGCGCAACTCCTGCACGACCGAATCGTACAAAAAGCTGAACTTGGGATGCGCCAGCGCCTTTTTCTGCATGGACTTTGCCGCCGTAAGCTCCGGCAGGTTTTGGATGACAGTGATCTTGCGGGCGAAGCGCGAGATAAAAAGCGCTTCCTGAATGGCGCTGTCCCCGCCGCCGACGACGAAAACCTCCAGGCCCTCGAAAAAGGCCGCGTCGCAAGTGGCGCAGTAGGAAACGCCCTTCGCGGTAAACTCCGCCTCGCCGGGGCAGCCCAAAAGCCTGGGAAAAGCGCCTGAAGCGATAATGACCGCCTTGGCGCGGTACTCGTCGGCACCGCACTTGACCAGCTTTTCCGCGCCGGCGAAATCGACGTCCGTAACCTCGGCCTTGATGCGCGTGGCGCCGAAACGGTCGGCCTGCGCCGACATCTTGGCGATAAGCGAGGGGCCGGTCTCGTCATGGACGGCGCCGGGGTAATTGTCGATCTCGTTGGTGGTCGCGGTTTGCCCGCCCGGCTTGGATCGTTCGATTATCAGGGTTTTAAGCAGGCTGCGCCCGGAATAAATCCCCGCGGCAAGGCCTGCCGGCCCCGCGCCAATGATAATCACGTCGTAAGAGTCGCTCATCGTCTTTCTCCTTCACGGCCCGAGAATACCAAATTGTAATCGATCTCCTGGAAATCCGCAAGCACATTTTCGGCCGGAAGCGCGCAGGGCCTGGCCCGTTCGCAAGCGAGAATGCTTTCTTCTATTATATGCAATCCATCGAGGTCCAGAGCGCCCCTTTCCGCGCTTACCAGCGCCGTCTTGTAAGGCGTTTGCCCCGGCTTTACGCTGCCGGAAAGCGGGTGTGTCAGAAGCGCGTGCCCCAGGTGGATCTTGTCCCGCGCCGCCCGCAGCACGGCGGCGAAATCCGCGTCGACAAACTCGACGGCTAGGCCGCGCGCGCGTTCCCGCGCAAGCGGATTGTTGGTTATCGCGATGATGGAAGCCCCCTTTGCGCGCTCGCGCGGTCGATTATAGCGCGCCCGGGCGGTCGGGGGAAGCGCTCGCGTGCCTGAGGGAGTGGAAAAATGCGTTCCTCTTCTCGCCCTCCACGTCGTCCGCTGGCAATGGATATCGCGGTCAAGCCGTGGCATGACGCGGGCGCGAGATTAATCTTTACGTCCGCCTTTACGCGCGCTATAATCGAACAATGAACTTTGAGGATACCCTTCTTGAAAGGGCGCGGGCGCGAAAACGCCGCATTATTCTTCCGGAAGGAAACGACGACAGGATTTTGACGGCCGCGGACGCCGCCAT
>WRAL01000336.1 GCA_009780285.1 Treponema sp. | reverse complement strand
GAGGCGCGCCCGACCTTTACCTCCCAGATCTGCGCCGAGACCTGCGCTCCGGCCATGTCCACGGCGATCTTAAGCGGCTGGCCGTCCTTGCCGTCCCTGCGCTCCACCGGCATGTTGTACCAGTCGTTTTCCGGGTAGCTTTCCTGCTGGAAGCCCTCGGCGTTCAGCATCTGCCTGAAGTAGCCCTGCCTGTACAGAAGGCCAACGCCCACGAGCGGCAGCCCCATGTCCGAGGCGGTCTTCATGTGGTCGCCGGAAAGGATCCCCAGGCCGCCGGAATAGATGGGCAGGGAGGCGTCCATGCCGTATTCCATGGAGAAGTACGCCACCACGTCCTTGTGGCTGCCCTTGTACCAGGTGTCGCCCTTTTTGTAGCGCACGAAGCGCTCGTGGACGTCCTTGAGCGCGGCCAGGTAGGAATCGTCCGAGGCGGCCTGCGCGAGCCGCTCCTGGCTTACCATGCTCAGCGTCCGCACCGGGCTTTGCTCCGACCGCATCCATACGTCGTAGTCCAGCCTCACGAAAAGCTGCACCGCGTCGTAATTCCAAGAAAGCCAAAGATTGCGCGCGATCTCGCCCAAGGGCTTTAGCGCGGCCGGAAGCCTGGGCTTCACCGTGTACGTGGATATTTTCATACGGCCATTCTACGCCTTGCGTTCACGAGTGTCAATGGAGATTTTGGCGGGGCGGGATTTGGGGCGGGGGCAGAGGGAAGCGTCGAGGCGCGGGCGGGCGGCGCCTAGTGTTCCGGAATATTCAAATGACGGTATGCAGGTTGAGGTAATTCCTTGCCCGGCAAGGAATTACCGAACGTTGCGATTTTGCAAACCGAATATTCCGGAACACTAGCTTCCCTGCCTGGAAATGCCGGAGGCGGCCCAGCCGGTGATCACGGCGAGGCGCTTGCTTATCGCCGAGGGCATGTCGATCTGCCGGGCGACGAAATTGGAAACGTCCACCCCGGCGAGGCTGTAGATCAGGATTCCCTCGGCTATGGGCTCGAAGTACATCTGCGCGACGAAGCGGCCCTCGCGTATCACGGGGATCAAAAGGTAGGTGATGTTCCTGTTGTTGGTAAGGCTGTAGAGAATGCCCCTGCCCTCAAGCGTCATCTGCGCGCGGTAAAAGGTGTTGCCGAAATTCACGTCGCGCAGGCGCATGTAGACGACCTCGGAGGCGGGGACGCTGGAGGCGCGGGGCGGGTCGGCGATGGCGGCGTTGCGCCGGCCGGGGTCCAGGCGCGTGGCCTCCTCGAAAAGGGGAACCTCGCCGCGCCGGTGCGAGTCGAAAAGCCGGCCCTGAAGGCCCCTGATCTGGGCAAGGGCGTTGTACACGTCCAAAAGCGAGCGCCCGCCCGGCTCGCTGGGCACCACCAGAACCGACTCCACAAGGACGACCGGGCGCACGGAAAGCGCCGCGGCCGAAATGCCCCGGCTTAGAAGGCTCTGCCGGGAAGCGAGGCCCTCGCCGGATCCGGCGGCCGCTCCCTGAAAGGTGCGGGAATATCCATCGGCGCCCAAAGCCTCCGCCCTTGCCGCCTCGGAAAGGGCCGGGAAAATCTCGTCAAGTGAACGCAGGCCCCCTTGCGCCTCCTGCGCCGCCAGAGGAAAAAGGGCAAGGCCCGCCAGCGCCAGGGCCGGCGCGATCGCGCGAATTCTCGTCATCAGTAGGCTCCTTTTCCGCGAACGACCACCCCGAAAGTCCTGTAAATCACCCAAATGTCCAGCCACGCGGACCAGCTTTGAAGGTAGTACGCGTCGTAGGAAACGCGGGTCGCGTAGTCCTTCTCGGAGCGGCCGGAAACCTGCCAGAGGCCGGTAAGCCCGGGCCTGACCTGAAAAATCCAGTCGAAGTCCCCCCCGTATTTCCCGACCTCCTCGCCGGTGATCGGGCGCGGCCCGACAAGGCTCATCTCGCCCTTCAGTATGTTAATAAATTGAGGGAACTCGTCGATGCTGGCGCGCCGCATGAATTTGCCGAATTTCGTGACGCGAGGGTCGTTTTTCAGCTTGCGGCTTTCCTCCCACTCCCGCCTGATCTCGGGGCTGGATTCAAGGAGCGCCTCGAGCCTTTCCTGCGCGTCCACGGCCATGGAGCGAAATTTCCAGGCGACGAAGGGCCGCCCGTCCTTGCCCAGGCGCCTGTGCCCGTATAAAACCGGCCCGCGCGAGCTTAGCTTGACGATAAGGGCGACGACGAGAAGCGCCGGCAGAAGGACAAGCCCGCCGACAAGGACGAGGGCCACGTCCATAAGGCGCTTGATGGCGAGGTTCCAGGGCATGTTGAGCTTCTGGCTGGAGGCCAGGCCCAAAAGCCCGTCGAAGTCGCGCACGCTCATCCAGATGTTGGCGCTACCGAAAAAGTCCGGGATTATCACCCTGTAGCGGAAGGCGGAAACCGAGCTGCTCAAAAGCCGCCTGAGCTTTTCCGGATCGCTCCCGTCGACGGCCACCACCGCCATTCTGATTCTGTGCCTGCGCGCGATCCGCGGCCCCAGCGAGGAGTCGCGGATCACCGGAACGCCTGAGTATTCCAGCATGTCCGGCGGCGCCTCGTCGTCGAGAATCGCCGCCGGCGCGTAGCCCACGCGCCGGCTTTGCAGCATTCGGTCGATCGCGAGCCGGGCGCGCTCCCCGCTTCCGAAAACCACGGCCGGAATGCCGCGCCAGCCGGACCTGCGCAGGATCCAGTGCATGGCGCTCCTGGAG
>WRAL01000335.1 GCA_009780285.1 Treponema sp. | reverse complement strand
ATTTCCATTTCCTTGACGTGCGTGCCGGAATTGTCGCCCCTGGAAACGAAGGGCAAATTCATTCGCGCTATTTCCCGGAAAGTATGCGCCGCGTTCGCGTTATGCGCGACGCGCCCGGCCGGGCCGACAATGATAAAATCATTGTACATAACGTCGTGGCGCTCAAGGCCGTGGCCCTCGGCGACGAACTGAAGCTCCTGCGCCATCGCGTGCACGAGCAAGACGTCCGCCTGTCCGTCCCGCCCCAGTTGCAGCGCGGCGCCTGTGCCCACGGAAATCACGTCGACGTTCCATCCCGTGTCGGCCGTGAACGCCGGCAGGATGAATCCCAGAAGGCCTGAATCGTAGGTGCTGGTGGTTGTGGCGAGGATAATCCGCCTCCCCGAGTCGGCGCTTCCCCTGGCAAAAGCCTGGTTCGCCGACAGAAAGAGCAGCGCGACAATGGCCGCGCCCAGAATACGGCTGTTTCTCATCTCAGCCTCCTTCTCAAGAGTGGAAGGCATGCGCGTTTCCCCGCATACCCTGTCGTCTCGCCGCGCGTAGCCCGCCTAAAGCCTTAGCCCAGCGAAATCGGAGCTGCCGCCATTCTAACGCGCCGCGCGAAAGCGCGCAAGGCAAAGGCCCGGGCTTTCGTTCGGAGCGCGCGCCTGCTCGTTCGCGCTCCTCTCGAAAAATGTCTTCCCAAAAACGCGCGAATAGTGTATAATTATGGGATGAGGAAAATAATTTTTTTCGCGGCGCTCTTTTTGCTGGCGGGCGGCGCCCTTTTCGCGCAGATAAGCAGGGGCGGGACCGCCTGGGTGTCTTCCCGGACGGCGCCGGTGCGGGCTTCTACCTGGTTCTTCGCGGGGACGAGGGGAACGCTGGTCATGGGCGAGCAGGTTTCCGTCCTTCAGGTAAGCGGAAGCTGGGCCGAGGTTCGTTCCTCGTCGAACCCTTCGCTGACCGGCTGGGTGGCGCTGAGCAATCTGAGCGCGAGGCGCATCGTCAGCTCGGCGGCCGGAGCTACGCCGGCGGAGGTCGCGCTTGCGGGAAAGGGCTTCGACAGGGACGTTGAAAACGCGTTCCGCTCCGGAAACAACCTCAACTTTTACGACGTGGACAGGACGGAGGCGATTACGGTTTCCGACGCGGCCCTTCTTTCCTTTATAACCGGCGGCCGGCTTCTTACGGGGGAATAAAATGAAATCCCAAAAAACGTCTTCCCGCGCGCGCGCGCGGTTTTGGGCGCCGGCGTTTTTCGCGGCGCTTTTGGCGACGGCGCTTTTGATCTCCTGCCAGCATACCGGCGCGATCGCTCGGTTCGGCGCGACGGTGGGCCAATGGTCCGGCCTTATAGACGCTGACACCGCTGAGGCCATCGCGCGCAGCGGGGCGGCCTTCGGAAGGGCTTTCGAGGAAATCACGCCCGAACAGGAATACTACATAGGGCGCGCGGTCGCGGCGAACATCCTTAGCTCGTATCGCCTCCAGCAAAACCAGCCGGCCTTCGTCGAGTACCTTAACCTTATCGCGAAAACCCTCGTGATCAATTCCTCCAGGCCGGAGATTTTTCACGGCTACAGGGTGAACATACTTGACAGCGAGGAGATCAACGCCTTCGCGACTCCCGGCGGGCATATTTTCCTTACGCGCGCTCTTGTCGCCTCGGCGCCGTCGGAGGACGCGCTCGCCGCGGTGATCGCGCACGAGATCGCGCACATCCAGCTTGAGCACGGCCTGCGCTCGATTCGCAACAGCCGCTTTACCAACGCGCTTTTGGTTACCGGCGGCGCGGCGGTCGATGTTTTCGGCGGCCCCGATAACCAGCTTTCCGAGCTTGTCGACGTTTTCGGCGAGTCGGTTAACGAGGTTGTCACCACGCTTGTCGTGAACGGCTTTTCCCGCGTGCAGGAGTTCGAGGCGGACGAGGTGGCGATGGGCCTTCTCGCGCTGGCCGGCTACGAGCCTTCGGCGCTTTTGGACGTCCTTCGCGCGCTTGAGGCCAATCAGCCCGGGCGCTACGGCGGCTTCAACAGCACGCACCCCTCGCCGCGCGATCGCATCGCCAACGCGCAGAGGATAGCGCACGACTTTAACGTTACGGACACCCGCGCCTACCGCGTGGAAAGGTTCGCGCGCGCAATGCCCTTCTAGGGCATCGCCATATTGACGGCAATCTTTGCCACAATCGTTTCCGCGCGGCCTGGGCCGGCAGGGGACAAAGAAACCGCAGGTTTGCGGGAGCCGCCGGATTTCCTGCGTAGAATCAGCGGTTCCCAAAGGAGGCTCGCCGCAGTGCGACAGTATAGCAGGAGTATGAAAAATATTTTCACTCCAAAAGAAGCGGAAGTCTTTCGCGGCATAGCGCTTGAGTGCGGGTTTGAGGATCCGTCGGCGGCGCTTTTGTCGCAAAACAGGCTTGACATGTGCATCAGGCGCGTCGTCCAGGAAGGAAAGAGGCTTGGTCTTGGCGGCGCCGTCGCGGAGCAGAATTTTCTTTCCAAGCTCTACGACTTTCGGCAGAAGGCCGAAATCGCCGCGCCGGGAAAGGAATCTATTTTTAGCTCGAAGGAGATCAGGTCCGGTCAGCAGCTTGAGGTTTTCGTTCCCGATACCGGCTATTTTTCTTCCAAGGTTGTAAAAAACACCGACGGTTACATGACCATCTCACGCCCCACGGAAGATGGAAGGAATCCTGTCAAAAATTGGATAGGCAAAAAAATATCAGTTTATTT
>WRAL01000334.1 GCA_009780285.1 Treponema sp. | reverse complement strand
TGGTTTTCCGTAACGTTCTGAATTATGTTAAGTTCCTTAAAGTCAATCTTTCCGTCGGTGCCTTCCCTGAAGCGCGCCTTGGACTGATCGGTCTCGAACTCGTACTTGATGTAGGCCGCCTTGCCGTCCACGGGCTTGGAGCCCACGGCCACCTCGATTTCTTCCAGGTACACCGGATAGTCCACGAATTCCTGCAAAAAATCCTCTTTTATTCCGTGAACGACTCTGTTGTACTTAAGCGTGCTTATGTAGGATTCGAGCGCTATGTCGCAGCCGCCATCGCCGGGGGGGGAAACGGTAATGAAGGCCCGCATTTCGGGGTCGTCTATTTTAACGGCCATCACGCTGTCGTTGTACGAATGATGCTCGAAGCGCGCCACGACCACGTACTTGCCGGCCTCTTCCCTGATGGCCTTGGAGACCGCGCGGGCATCGATGTCCACGCCGCCCCTGGCGCTTATAAGCTGCAGCGCGTACACTTCCGGCACGCTGTCCCCTCCGCCCGAGGGACCGGTGATCTTAAGAAGGACGTCCCCGCCGGAGCGCATAAAGACGGAAGCCTTTCCGTCGCGAACCTCGGCGACCGAGGCTTTTTCCTCGACCTCCGCGGCGCCATCGGCCTCGGCCCGCTTCTTCTTTGCAAGGGAGATTCGCTCGTAGGCCATGATGCGCCAGTCCTTTTGGCCCATCCCCCAAAAGCCGGGGAACCCCCTTTCTATGACCTCGTACTCTATCCTGAATATAGGAATGTTAAGAAGAGCCGCCGCTTGGGAAACGGCGATCTCCAGCGTGGAGCCGCTGGACTCGATGCTGCGAACGGACCTATCCCGTTCCAGGGCCACTTTAGTGATTTCCTGAAGTTGGGCAAAGTCGATCATTTCATTCCCTCGCGTCTTTCTTTGTTTCCGGCCCAGGCCGGCGGCGCGAGAAACTTCACGCCGTTTCTATTATCGGCAGAAAAGAACCTAAAACTGTCGCTAAAATCGATTTTTTTAATGCTGCGAAGGGGATAGGGGAAAACGCCTAAATTATCCCCTTGCGGATGTTCGTAAGTTTTGACCTTAGGCGAATAATGGCCTTAGTGTGCAGCTGGGAGACGCGCGATTCGGTGACCTTCAGCACCTTTCCTATGTCCTTAAGCGTCAGATCCTCGTAATAGTAAAGAATAAGGATCTTTTTTTCCTTGTCCGGCAGCTCATTGATAGTATTGGCGATGACTTGCCTCATGACTTCCTTCTCCATTATAACGTCCGGATTCATGCTGGACGGCGATTCTATCGAATCGACTATCGAAACCCTGTCCTTCTCGTCGCCCGAAAACCACACGTCGTTAAGGGAAAGCAGCGACGTGCCGGAAATTTTCTGCAAAGTCTTGAGGAAGTCCTCCTCGTTCATGCCGAGGGCCTTGGCGATTTCCTGGTCGGATGCGGCGCGGCCAAGCTGCGCCTCAAGCGAGCTTACCGTGGCCTCGATCTCCCTTGCCTTCGCCCGAACCGAGCGCGGGACCCAGTCGATCTGGCGCAGCTCGTCGAAAATCGCCCCGCGTATGCGCGTCACCGCGTAGGTCTTGAACTTTACGTTGTACTTTTCCGGATCGAACTTGTCGATCGCGTCGATAAGGCCGAAAACGCCGAAGCCCACGAGATCGTCGAACTCGACGTTCTGCGGCATTCCCATCGCCACCTTGCCGGCGACGTACTTGACGAGAGGCGCGTATTGTTTGATGAAGGCCTCGCGTATGGACGGGTCGCGCGTGCGCCGGTATTCCAGCCAGAGCTCCTCTTCCGTCTTGCTTTCCGCCAAGGCCCTAGGGAGGGCGTTCCCCATTCTATCCTCTCTTTTTGTCGTTTACCAGCGCCGTTCTTATGCCGCTGGCAAGCTCCTTGGGGCTATAGTCCCCCTTCACTTCCGCCGGCCGGTTCGCAATAGGCTTCCTCTCGACCGGCGCGTCTTCCACCAAGCCGGAATCGGTAATGCGCCCGTCGCCGGAGAGGGTCTGGAACAGATCCGAAAGCGAATCCTCGATGCCCGCGGGCGAGCCCCTATCGGCCAGCCCCTCGATAAACGAGGAAAAGCTCCCGATCGGGCCATCGACCGGCGGATCGGCGTCGCGCGGCGCGCCGCGATCGGCCGGCGCGGAAGCCGCGCCGATACGTTCCAGTTCCGAATTATAGCCCTTTGTCCGCGCTTGGTCTAGACCCCCGTCGGCGTTCGCGTCCAGCGAGCCGGAAATCAAGTCCGCGATGTTTCCCACGCCCTCGATGCCGTAGGACGCGCCCGGCAAGGCCGCCTCCAGGCCGTCGTCCAGGGTTATGTCCACGCTCCCGGCCGCCTCGTACGACGATTTGTTCCTGGAATTCTGCCCGTTGTGAAAAAGCCCCTGATCCTCGCCATACGCGGACGGGGGGGCAAGCAGCTCCGGGACGAACCGGCTTATTAGCGCCCAGGCGCAAAAGCCGATGCCCGCGAACAGCGCCGCGAAGATCAGGGCGCGCAGCAGGGCAAGGCCAAAGCCAACCTGCCCAAACGCGAGGCTGATAACGAAGGCGAAAAAGAACGCCGCGCCGCCCGGAATAATCGCCCATCTCACGTTAAACTTCATCAAAGCTCTCCTTTACTAAAGGCCAAAAATCTTCCTGAATTTGGCGCCGATGCCCGACGGCTCCAGCGGCTTGCTTTTGTCCATGCGCGCGACAAGATGCTGCACGCAGATGCTGGCC
>WRAL01000333.1 GCA_009780285.1 Treponema sp. | reverse complement strand
GCGCCGGGAAAGGAAGGGCTTATAGCCGGCATAGAAACGCTAAACCTTTTAGGCGCGCTGGAGCCGGATCGCGGCCTTTCCAACATTGGAAAATTGATGACGGAATTTCCTCTTGCGCCTCGGCACTCTCGCATCATCGTCGAGGCGATCCTGCGCTATCCTAATTCGATTCGCGAAACCATTATCGCGGCTGCTTTTCTTTCCACGCAAAACCCCTACGTTCTTCCGCCGGGCGAGGAAACCGACGCGCGAAAGGCGCACCATCGCTTTAGGGACGAGCGCGGCGATTTTGTTTCGTACTTGCGTTTGTTTCGCGCCTATTGCGAGGCTCCTCATCGCGCGCGTTTTTGCGAGCGGAATTATCTTGACGAGCGCGCGATGGCGGAAATCGTAAACGTGACGGCGCAGCTGCAGGAAATAGTTTCCGAGCTGAAAATCCCGGTGCTGGAAGGCGGCGCGATCGACGACTACCTTTGCTGCATCGCGCGCGGGATGATACAGTTTGTCTGCGCTCGCGACGGCGAGGGAAGGAACACGAGCTACCGAAGCCTTACCGCCGACAAAATCATCATTCATCCCGGCTCGGTGATGTTCCGGATGGATCCGCAGTTTATCGTCGCCGGCGAAATAGTCCACACAAGCAGGATGTACGCCATGTCCGTCTCGCCTCTTTCCCGCGCGATTCTCGACAGAATAATGCCTGGCATTTTTGTCGAGGCGCGCTACGGCAAAAAGCGCGGCGACGAAGGGGCCCCCTTGATGAAGCCGCGCGATTTTACCAACAACATTAAAATCGCCGGCGAGGTTTTCGAAATAATAACGGTCAAGGGAAAAAAGACGGCGATCCTTCCCTGGGAAAAACTTGCCCGCGCGCGAGACTCGCTGCCGGGAGAAACCCTTTACAAAGGCTTGCGCGGCTGCATCGTGTACAAGGACTTGAGTTTGCTGGCCGGCGAAAAGCTGGAGCTGATTTTGTCGCTGGCTCCGGCGCTCGACCCGGAAAACGCCTTCGCGCGCGAATGGCCGCGCAAGAAAACCTTCTTCGCCGACAGCGATCTGCCGGCGCTTCTTGGGTATCTGGACTCGCTCGTTCGCCCCGCCCTCTGGAAGGCCGGTTCCAAGGAGCTTGGCTTCCTCGGCCTTTTTACCGACGGCGAGGGCGGCTACTGGCTGCGCTGCTCGCGAGGCTTTCACACGAGCCTTAACGAAAGCCTTGCCAGCATCGAGGCACTGATCGAGGAAACCGGCGACTCCCTCGATCCCGGCGCGAAGCGCGCGATCAACGACGCCTACCGCAGGCTTTCGGCGATGATTTCCTGAGATGGCGCTTCCGGCGCGCAGGGAAATCAATTCTTGAGAATTACCACGGAGTTTCGCGGAGTAAGGAGGAGCTACACGGAGCAAATCTCATCTACAGCGCGCCGCGCGCCACTGCTTGCTCTTCCTCCGTGTAACTCCGTGTCCTCCGTGGTTTATTTTCCGGCAAAATTGATTTCCGCGCCGGCCGCGTTTGCCTCTTTGACAAACGCGCCGCGCCGGGATAGAATGCGCAGGATGACACAAGCGACGAAGGAGGCTTTTGAGTGAAGGAAAGAAAAAACAAAACTTCTATGACGACATCGACCACTTCGTCCTTTGCCTACGATGGGAACAAGGCGGACGACGCGCCGCCTTTGGAACAGGAGCTTGGCGACAGGCCTCCCATCCAAAGAATCGCGCGCTTCGACACCGTCGAAATCGCCGTCATGAAACGATACATCGCGCGTTCCTTCGAGGAAAATCAGGCTCTGGCCGCGATCCCGGATCGCATGAGGCACGATCGCGACGACTGGGAGGACATCCATAAATTCCAGGGATACATTTCAGCGGCCTTTTTCTTTTTGAACGTCGTTCATAGGCTAAATGGTCGGGGCGGATGGACGGACGATACGTCGGCGGAATCGCTTTTGATTATGGCCGGCGCCTGCAATAAAAAGGCCGCCGACCGGTGGAGGAAAACGGACACGCGGGACGAAACGCAAAGGACGCTGGACGAAAAGCTTTTTTCCGTCGATCTGGCGGGAATCCATTCGATCGACATACAATTTCTGTTTCACAATTTTTCCCCGCCGGCGCAGGAGGATGAATTTTACTTGGCCTGGCAATTGTTCTGCCTGGAATTATTCGCCATGACGACGATGTCGCGAAGCGCGCGATCGAAAAAATACTTTACGCTCAAGGGAATGCGGCTTCTTGTTATGAATCTTGTGAATGATATTCTGGAAGAGCTTATCAGCAAGCTGTACAACTTGGGTGAAAACTTCGAATTGGAATTTGGCTTTGCGATGGTTAAAAAGGAATTGGGCATAGCCGACGAAAGCGACTTGGATTTTTGCAAGCAGATAGAGCCGATGCTGCTCCCGGCCGCCATCGACGCGATGAAAAGCGAAAGGGTTTTTGCGGACGCGCTCGATCGAACGAAAAAACTGACGCGAAAAATACGGAATAAAAACCTTGCGCTAAGGATCGCGCGCGATTATTACATCGCGGATTTTTTTAACGCGAGAATCGACTAGCCGGGCGAGGACGGCGCGGGCAGGGGGCAATGATATTCCTGATCCCTAGTGTTCCGGAATATTCGGTTTGCAAAATCGCAACGTTCGGTAATTCCTTGCCGGGCAAGGAATTACCTCAACCTGCATACCGTCATTTGAATATTCCAGAACACTAGCGTCACCCTCCG
>WRAL01000332.1 GCA_009780285.1 Treponema sp. | reverse complement strand
GGCGCAACGCCGGCAAGTCAAGCCTTGTCAACGCGCTGGCCGGGCAGCAGGTTTCGATAGTCTCCGCAGTCAAGGGAACCACGGCCGACCCCGTGCGCAAGGCCATGGAGCTTTTGCCGGCCGGCCCGGTCGTCCTTATCGACACGCCCGGCATGGACGACGCCGGCGAGCTTGGCTCCCTGCGCGCCGGGCGGGCGATGAAGGTTTCGGAAAAAACCGACGTGGCGGTAATCGTGATCGAGAGCGGCCTTCCGCCGGGCGCCGAGGAGGAAGCGCTCGCCGCCGATTTCGTCCGGCGCGGCGTTCCCTTCATCGTCGCTCGCAGCAAGAGCGATGCCGGCGCGGAAGGCGCGGGCCTGGCCGCCGGAAGCGCGCTTTCCCGCGCCGCGTTCGAGGCGCCGGTAAGCGCGCTCTGTGGCGAGGGCCTGGAAGCCTTGCGCGAAAAAATCGCCGGCCTTGCCGCCGGCGCCAAAAGCGAAAAAAGGCTCGTCGCCGATCTTATAAAGCCCGGGGACATCGTGGTGCTGGTCGCGCCCATAGACGCCTCGGCGCCCAAGGGCCGGCTGATCCTGCCCCAACAGCAGGTCGCGCGCGACATTCTCGATGCCGGAGCGATGGCGCTGTTCGCGCAGGACGGCGATTTGCGCGCCGCGCTTGCGTCCCTGCGCGAAAAGCCGGCCTTGGTGATCACCGACAGCCAGGCCTTCGCGCTTGCCGCCGCCGAAACTCCGTCCGACGTTCCCCTTACGTCATTCTCGATACTGTTCGCGCGCCTCAAGGGAGACCTCGAAGGCGCCGTTCGCGGCGCGGACGCGCTTGACGGCCTTCGCGACGGGGATCGCCTGCTTATATGCGAGGGCTGCACGCACAAGCGCCAGTGCGACGATATAGGCACGGTAAAACTGCCGCGCATGATCAGGGAATTCGCCAAGGCCGAGCCGGCCTTTGATTTTTGCTCCGGCGGAGACTTCCCCGAGGACCTTTCACCTTACAAGGCTATCATCCATTGCGGCGGCTGCATGCTTTCCGACGGAGAGATGCGCCAGAGAAGGCGGCTGGCCGAGGAGCAGGGCGCGCCTTTCACAAATTACGGAATTGTGATAGCGAAGACGCGGGGAATACTCGCGCGCGCCGTGGCGGCGCTATTGCCCGGGCGTTAGCGCGGGCTAAATCAGGACGCAACCCAAAAGGAGTTTTTATGTCAAAGCTGTTTGAAAGTTTTTCGCTGAAAAACTTAACGATACGAAACAGGATCGTCATGCCGCCCATGTGCATGTACGAAGCGACGGAGGGATTCGCCTCCGACTTTCACGTCATGCATTACGGCGCGCGGGCGCTGGGCGGCGCGGGCCTTGTAATCGTCGAGGCGACCGGCGTCGTCGAGTGCGGAAGGATAACGGACAATTGCCTGGGCATTTACGACGACGCGCAGATTCCGGGCCTTGCGCGAATCGCCGCGGCGATAAAGGCGAACGGCGCGGCGCCGGCCATTCAGCTTGGCCACGCCGGGCGCAAGTGCGTGGCCCAGGTTCCCGAGGTTTTCGCGCCTTCGGCGCTGCCCTTCGACCCCAAGGATCCGGCCTGCAAGATTCCCCGCGCGATGAGCGGCGCCGACATAGAGGCCGTGGTCGAGGCCTTTAAAAACGGCGCGCGGCGGGCCGCGCAGGCCGGCTTCGAGATGATCGAGATACACGGCGCGCACGGCTATCTTTTATCGTCGTTCCTTTCCCCGCTGGCCAACAAGCGCGATGACGAATACGGCAGCTGCATGGGAAACCACGGCACGGAAAATCGCTCGCGCATTGTGGGGCGCGTTTTGGCCGCCGCGCGCGAGGCTTTTCCCGGCCCTATTTGCCTGAGGGTTTCCGCCGAGGATTACGCGCCCGAGGGCAATCGCCCGGCGGACATTGCCGAGATGCTTAACTTGATAAAGGCGCAGGGAATCGACATCGTGAACGTAAGCTCAGGCGGCGTAAGCCCGGCCGCGCCTCGCGCCTATCCCGGCTATCAGGTTAAATTCGCCGAAATCATACGCGAGGCAACCGGCCTTCCGGTTATGGCCGGCGGTCTATTGTCCGCGCCCGAACACATGGAAGAAATTATTGCCAACGAACGGGCGGACATGGTTTACGTGGGGCGCGAGCTTTTGCGAAACCCGCACTTTCCGCTTTTGGCCGCCTCGCGCCTCGGCGCCGATTTTCCCTGGCCAAAGCAGTACGAAAGAGCGCGGCCGAGGTAAGGGTTTAGCTCAGCGGCCTTTAATGCCGTCGAACACAAGCCCTATCATGCGCGGGATAACGGCGTTGCCCAATTGCTGGTAGCCCTGAACGCCCGCGCCGACGATGTGCTCGTCAGGAAAGCCCATGGCTTTTTTGCATTCGCCTATAGTCAGGCGCCGGATTCCCTGGGCCGTCAAATAAAGGCCGGTTTTCGCGCCGACGCCGCCGCCGTACGCGGACTGCGTTATCGCGTGGCCTTTAGCGCTGTAGATCCTTTCCCCTTGGCCGCCCTTGTTCACAATGCCTATTTTTATCGGCTTGGGCATATAGTCAATGTCATTTTCGTTTTTATATATTTTTATGTCGTTGCGTTTTAGCAAAATATCGTCGTTAATTTTTTCATTGAGTATATCTTTTAAGAATATTTTTTCGCCGGTTTCTTTGGGAGGCTCGTAATCCAGCGCCAGATCCTCCCGAAGCGCCACGAAATAAACCCTTTCACGCGACT
>WRAL01000331.1 GCA_009780285.1 Treponema sp. | reverse complement strand
CGCGGGACGCTGGCCCTTGTCTACCCGGAGGCGCAGGAAGGCGCTTCCTTCGACGCGCTCTTCTCGATGGCGCACGCCTCTTTTCGCGCGCTGGCGCTGGCCATTTTGGACGGAGCCTCATCCGGCGGCTATTCGGCGCAGGGCTTTACCGGCGGCTCCGGCGACGAGGCCGGATTCGCCTCCTTCATCTTCAAGCAGCTGGACGATTCCAAGCGCCAGTTTAACGGCAAGCTCCACAAGTTCGGCAAGATGGGCTTTCTCAAGTAGGCGCTCAGGCGCGATTGTCCTTCTTGACATGAATATGGTCTATGTGTATCGTATGCCCTAAGAAGAATCGCCTTATGAAGATTCTTCCCGCGTCGCTTAAGCGGCGGAAACCCAATTACAGAATGAGGTCGTATGAAGCAAAATTTGGAGAACGGAGGGCCAACTGCTGGCCACAAAATCAAGTTTGTCGCGTTTTCGCTCCTGGGCATCTTTATGTTCATGGTTCCGCTTCCGGACGGGGAGGGGGCGTTCAACATTCCGCTGGGCTATGTCATGGGCTTTTTTGGCGGCCTCATCAACGGCGTGGAGGTGAACGGCTGGGGGCTTTTGATCCTGCTGGCCTGCCTCGTGATCACCTACTCGTTTTTGGGAACCCTGCTCGCGTACACTGTCAAGCCGAAATTCATCATGAACAACCCAAAGCTCAAGGAGCTTTTCCGCTGTCATCCGGTCTACTTTATCAGCAAGGCGGTGGCCTTCGCCCTGTCCTGGATGATTTTTTTCAACCTCGGCCCGCAATGGATTCTTGACGATGAAGTGGGCGCCGGCCTTATGATGGATATCATCGCCGGCGGCAACGGGATTATGACGATTTTCTTTTTCGCCTGCCTCGCCATCCCGCTTCTTACTGAGTTCGGGATCATGGAATTTCTGGGAACGCTGGTGAAAAAAGTCCTGCGCTTCCTTTTTACCCTGCCCGGGCGCTCGTCCATCGATCTTATGGGATCGTGGTTCAGCGATTCCGCGTCGAGCATCATGATCACGCGCGACCAGCTTGAAAAAGGCTTTTACACCGGCCGCGAGGCGGCGGCGATCTGCGTGAACTTTACCCTCGTGTCGCTGCCCTTTACCTTTGTCGTCGCCAACGAGGTCGGGCTTTTGCCCTGGTTCGGCCTTTTCTACCTTGTGATCTGCGTAACCTCGATCCTTCTGGCGATAATCATGCCGCGCATCTGGCCGCTGAGCCGGGTCAAGGACGAGTACCTGCCGGAAGTCGGGAAGCAGATTGAGGAAGAGGCGCCGTCCGACGTTTCGCTCTTTACCCAGGGCGTAAGGCTGGCCGGCGTCAAGGCGAGCAAGGCGACCATTTCCGATTACACGAAGTCGGTTCGCTCGCGCTGGCTGAACATCTTCACCGATCTTGTTCCGGTGATTTTGGCCTGGGGCGCGGTCGCCACGATCATCGCCAACCAGACGCCGATTTTCCAGTGGCTTTCATGGCCGCTGGGCCAGTACATGCGGCTTTTGCAGGTTGACGGCGCGATGGACTATTCCATCACCGCCCTGGTCGGCTTTATCGACATGTACCTTCCGGCGATCCTGCTTGGATCGGACGCGCCTATACAGACCAGGTTCATCCTTGGAACGCTGTCTATCGCGCAGATCATCTTTATGGCGGAAACCGGCATTTTGATTCTCAAGTCGAAAATCCCTCTTAATCTCTGGCAGCTTTTCGTAATCTTTATCATCAGGACGATTTTGGCTCTTCCGATAATCGTTCTTTTGACAAGACTGCTTTTCAATCCCTGAGCGAGAGCGGCAAAGCGGCGTCCGAGAGGGGGGGCGCCGCTTTCTAGTCTTGCCGAAAAAAATGGAGGAAAAATGACTGTTCACGATTTTACGGTCAAAGGAATGGACGGGCAGGACGTTTCGCTCGGCGCCTTTGCGGGAAAGGTTTTATTGATAGTGAACACCGCCACTAAGTGCGGCTACACGAAACAATACGCCGGCCTTCAAAAGCTGTACGACGACAACAGGGACAAAGGCTTTGAAATACTGGACTTTCCCTGCAACCAGTTCGGCGGGCAGGCTCCTGGCGAGATAGCCGATATTGATAATTTTTGTAAACTAAAATTCGCTACGACATTTCCTCGTTTTGCCAAAATCGCCGTAAATGGAAAAAATGAAATACCGTTGTACGCCTTCCTCAAGGAAGAGCAAAAAGGCGCTCTTGAAACAAGCAAAATAAAATGGAACTTCGCCAAGTTTTTAATCGACAGGGAAGGAAACGTGGTTGCAAGATACGGCTCGGACAAAAAGCCGGAGGCAATCGAGGAAGATATTCTCAAGCTGCTTGGGGCCTAGCGCGATGGCCTTTGACATGAGGAACGCGAGAAAGTCCCGCGACTTAGAAATAACAGGATGGTTCGCGCGCTGGTACGACAAAAACACGCGCAAGAATAGATTAGCCGAGATGCGCGAGTACGCTGCCGAGGCGAAGCGCTATTTGCGCGAAAGCGCGCGCCTGCTTGAAGTCGCGCCGGGCCCCGGATATTTTTCTATCGAGCTTGCGAAAATGGGCGATTTTCGCATAACGGGAATGGACATAAGCCCCGACTTCGTGGAAATCTGCAAGGCGAACGCCGCGCGGGAAAACGTCGCCGTGGATTTCGTCCAAGGAAACGTTTCGGCCATGCCCTTTGAAAGCGATACTTTTGATTTTATCTTTTGCTCGGCGGCTT
>WRAL01000330.1 GCA_009780285.1 Treponema sp. | reverse complement strand
CCGGAAAGAAGCGCCAGCGCGGCGACGATCCCGACAAGGGACTGCACAAGCGGGCCGTAATTAAACAGCAGCGAAACAAGGCCGGCTCCCGTGGCCATCGACTTAGCGTTTATGTCGGCAAGCATCGCGTTCACCTCGCTTTTTTCGATCTGCTCGAAGTCCAGCTCCATGTAATGCTGGGCCATAAAGATAGAGGTTTTCGGCCAGGCCTGGGCCATAATGACGGTGAGTTTTTTTTGCGTAAGGCTGCGCGCGGCGGCAAAGGCGAAATTGAAGGCCACGGCGAGCGCCACGTAAAAAAAGATTTCCGAAAGCTCGGAAATGCCGGCGGCAAGGGCGTTAAGGATAAGGGCGCTCATGTACAGCGTTACGAGCGGGCCAAGCGCAACGATGGCGCTGTCCAGGGTTTGCAGGGGAAGAAAGGCCGGCTCCATCTTGGCGATTATTTTATATCCGCGAAAGTTTAGCGTAAGGGCCCGCCCCCAGCTAATTTTGTTTTTTTCGTTTGCCATTTTTACGCCTCCTTAATTGTAGTACTGCGCCTGCAGCGCGAACATGCGCGCGTACTTTCCGCCGGCCGCCATAAGCTCGTCGTGGCTTCCGGTTTCGGCGATCTCGCCTTCATCGACAAGAATTATTCGGTCGCAGAATCTCGTGCTTGCAAGACGGTGGGAAATAAAAATCGCCGTCTTCCCGCGCATAAGCTCGGCGTACTGCTCGTAGACCTGGCTTTCCGCTATGGGATCCAGCGCCGCCGTCGGCTCGTCCAGAATGATAGCCGGCGCGTCCCTGTAAAGCGCGCGCGCGATGGCCAGCTTTTGCTTTTCGCCGCCGGAAAGCTCCGTCGCGTCCGCGTTCACCCTGCGCACAAGCGGCGTTTTTTCCTTTAGCGGCAGCGTTTGCGTTTTTTCCCAAAGGCCGGCTCGCTCAAGGCATTCTCGCGCCCGCCGGGGATCGGTGGCCGCCTCGCTGGACTGCGAAACGTTCGTCTCGATCGATTCGGCCAAAAGGTGAATGTCCTGAAACACCGCCGAAAACATCGTCAAATATTGCTCGTAATTATAGGCGCCTGAGTTAATCCCGTTAAGAAGCGCCTCTCCTTCCGTGGGGCGCAAAAGGCCGCAAATAAGCTTGATAAGAGTTGTCTTGCCGGCGCCGTTGTTCCCCACGATGGCCACGCGCTCGCCGGCCTTTATTTCCAGGTTAATGTTTTTAAGCGTGGGCTTTTCCGCTTCCGGGTAGGTAAAGCTCGCGCCGCGCAAGGCAAGGGCCGGAGCCTCGCCGCGCGGGGGAAGAGGCGCGCCGGGGCCCGAGTTCGATTCGTTTTCAAGATTCAGGTACGCCATTATGTCCGCCATCTCGCTTGTCGCGCGCAAAAGCTCGCTTACGCGCTGGTTGATTCCGGTGATCCATGTTGAAAACATTCCTATGGCGGCAAAGATAAAAACAAATTCGCCCAGATCCATTCGTCCGTTTATCAATAGATAGGTCAAAAAAACATAGGCCGCGCCGTCGCGCGCGAGAATAAGAAGCGCCGACACAAGTTCCGTGCGCATGTCCCGCGCGGCCACAGATCCTTCGGCCTTCAAAAGGCTGCGCATGGAACCGCGCGCGAAAGAGCGAAGAAAGCCGTCGATTCCGTAAAGCCTAATATCCTTGGCGCGTGCCTCCTCGCCCATATAGCGCTGCGCCACCCTAACGCCGTTGCGCAGGCGCGCGCGCTCCTCGCGGGTTTTTCTTTCGTACTTGCGCGACAGGCTCATAAAAAGCGCGCTTATCGCGACGGAAACTCCAAGCAGCAGAATAATAATAGGGTTTACGGCAAGAATTATCCCGCCGTAAAGAAAAAAATTAATGACGTTAACGCTAAGCCCCACCGTCGTGCGTGGGATGTTCAAAGCCGGCGCATGGTTCGAGTCGATGGCCTTCCCCGCTTTCTCGCGAATCTTTTTGACGCGCGGGTCGTCGATCATCGCGTAGTCTATCGAGGTTTCCCTGTTCGTCTTGAGCATCATGGCACGGAAAATGCCCATGGTGCCGGTGGCGTTGTTCGACATCCTGTCCGTGTAAGCCCTAAGGAAGCCGGCAAGCGCAAGCGCGACGGCCGCGGCGCCCACGGTCATGACGAAGCGCAGGGGATCGGCGCCGGAGGTAATCTGGTCGATGACGACGCGCGGCGTATAAATCCCCATGAAATGCCACGCGACCTGCGCGACGACGGCAAGAGCGCAGCAGCAGGCCGTCCACTTGCTCGAACTCCAAAGCATTTTGTAGCCAAAGCCGATTCTTTGCACGATTTTCACGATAGCTCCTTCGCCCGCCGCGTTTAAGCGGCCGCGTTTCTTCCATTGTACTAATTTTCGCTTTCTACGAAAAGGGCACAGCTTACGACGAGCGCGCCCGACAGCTTGCGCCTCCCGCTGTTCACGCTTTTATTCTAGGCTTTTCCCGGCGCGCGGTAAATAAAGTTATTCTTGCTAAAGCGACGCTTTACCCCGCGCGGAACAAACAACATACCCGCCATGAATGGCGGGGCATGTTGTTTGGGTAAGGTGATTTTCGGAGGGTACAATCAAGCCTGCGCGCCGCCGCCCGCCTCCAAACTCCACGATTGATTGCGCGGGGATATATGCCATAAAACCTAAAGCCTTCGGTAAAGGCGCATGGGCGCCTTTACCGAAGGCTTTTCCTATAGAATAGCGGCCTTTCCACAGAAAGATCCCTCGGGCTAAAGCCCAGCTCGTATGCCCTG
>WRAL01000329.1 GCA_009780285.1 Treponema sp. | reverse complement strand
GCCCTTTCCCTGCGCCCGCATGGAAAACGGCGCCATCGACGCTTCCTCCGCCGAGATCAGGCGCCTTATTCGGCTTGGCGGCTCCTGGCGCTTTCTGGTTCCGGGCGGCGCCCGCGCCGTCATCGAAAAAAAAGGGCTGTACGGCTGCGCCGCGTTTGCCGGCCGCGACGAGGCTCCGGAGCGGGATCCGCTTAGGGATCACGGCTCGCGGGAATGCATGGCCCTGGCGCGCGAGGTGGAAGGGGCCGCGCGGGAAATCCTCAGCTTCGAGCGCTTCCTGCACTCGCGCGGCGTGGCGCTTATGGCCTGGGATCTCTGCGCGCGCTTTGGCGTGGATCCGGCGCGGGGCTATCTGGCCGGGATAGGCCACGATCTGGCCAAGCGAATGAGCGACGCGGATCAGATTTCCCACGCGAAGCGCTACGGCGGGGAAATTCTCGAGGTGCAGCGCGAGAAGCCCTCGCTCCTTCACGGCCGCGCCGCGGCGGCGATCCTGCGGGATCGCTTCGGCGTGCGCGACGAGGGCGTGCTGGAAGCGGTGGCGCTGCACACCTTCGGCGGACCCGGCATGGGGGACCTTGCCAAGGCCGTCTACGTTGCCGATAAGATGGAGACAAGCCGGGAAAAGATCGATCCGGACTTGCGGCGGGCCGTGCTTGCCGCCGGCAATCTGGACGATATTTTCGTCGCCGCGCTGGAAAGAAACGTCGCCGCGCTGAGCGCCAGGAAGCTAAGGCTTTCGGAGGAAACCTTGAGCCTGCTTGAAAAAGCGAGGTCGCGGGACAGGAGACGCTAGCATGGAAAAAAGACGCGCCTTTGTCGGCAGGGACGCGAGCGCCCTTCTGCTCGTCGCCATCGTGATTCTTCTGGGCGGGGGAGTGGCCTTCGCCCTGTATTCCCTGCGCTCCGATCCCATACAGGAATTTTTCGCCGAGGATCGCGTCATCAGCGTTCTGTACGTGATCGAGGAAAACGGCGAGCCGCTGAACACCTTCGTCGTGCTTTTTTACCCGAACACCCGCCGCTCGGCCGTTTTCGACGTGCCCGGCGACATAGGCATGCTGATCCGCTCGATCAACCGCGTGGACCGGATAGCCACGGTCTTCGATCCGGAGCATATTTCCCCCTACGAAACCCTGGTAAGCGGCGTTCTGGGCATTGAGATCACCTTTTCGATAGTGATGAGCGCGGCTGACCTTGGCCGTTCCATAGACCTAATGGAAGGGATCGATCTTTTCATGCCGGAACGGGTGGACTTTATCGACGGCTCCGGCCGGCTGGTGCTTTTGCCTTCCGGAATAAACCGCCTTTGCGGGAGCAAGGCCCTTTCCTATTTTACCCACGTCGCGCCGGGGGAGGACCCCGAAGCGGCGGAGCGGCGCAGGCAGCGCTTTTTCCTTTCGTTCCTGGAGCGCCAGGCCGAGACGAACGCCTGGCTTCAGACGCCGGAGGTGGCCAGGCTGCACCGATCCCTTATGCGGACGGAGCTTGACGAGCGGGCGCGCCTGGCCATTTTCGACGAGTTCGCGCGCATGGACATGTCGAGAATCAGCGTCCACGCCGTCAGCGGGACCACGCGCCAGGTTTCCGGCCGGACGCTCCTTATCCCCACGCACGACGGCCACCTGATACGGGAGGTGGTGCGCCGCACCCTCACCGGGATAACGCGCCCGGCGGAGGGCATGGACCGGCACTTTACGGTCGAGGTCCTTAACGGGACGACCACGAGCGGCCTGGCCGGGCGCACGGCGGAAATCCTGCGGGAATTCGGCTACGACGTCATCGCCGTGGGAAACGCCGAGCATTCCGACTACGAAAGGACGGTGATAATAGACCGCTCCGGCTACGAGGTTATGGCGAGGAATTTCGCCAATATAATACGCGCGAGCAATATAGTTTTCGAGACTCCGGACTTCAGCGACTCCGCGTCGCTGGAAGTCGCCATGCAGAACCTCGATCTGCGCTCGGACTTCACGCTCATCATCGGGAGGGATTTTGATGGAAGATATGTCGTTGGAAACTGAGGCCCTGCGAGCCTTTCTCGCCGATTGCGGGGGCGAGGACGTGGTCGCGCTGGATCTGCGGGAAACCATAGGCTGGACGGACTACTTCGTCATCGCGACGGCCGGGAGCGAGGCTCGCCTTGACGGCCTTGAAAGGCGCGTGGGGGAATTCTGCCGGGAAAGGGAGCTGAGCGTTCGCAGGCCGGATCGCGGCCGCGCCGCCCTGGCCGCGCGCGGCGCGCAGAACGAGTGGCGCGTGATCGATCTTGGCTCCATAATCGTGCATCTGATGACCGGCCGCGCGCGATCCTTTTACGATCTTGAGCGGCTGCATTCCAAGGCCCCGCGCTAGCGCGGGGACGGCCCTAGCCTGCCCTGAGAGGGCGTTTCAGGGCGAAGGCCGGAAAGCCGATCAGTCCTCGTCGAAGTCCGGGTCCTCGTCGTAGTCAAAGTCCTCGTCGTCCTCGTCATATTCCTCGTCCTCGTCGTCCTCATCCTCGTCGTCGTCATCAAAGTCGTCGTCGTCATCGTCAAAGTCGTCCTCGTCATCGTCGCCCTCAATGTCGTCGAAATCCTCGACCTCGTCCTCGTCCTCGTCGCTGTCCTCGAAAAAGAGGGGGGCGCCTGGGAGGAAATCGTCGTCGAGGCTCGCCTGAGCCTCCATCTCATTCTTGACTTCGTGCAGAACCATACATCTCTCCGTTCGCTGTGTTATTTATGCGCTGCTCAACCGAGCTGAGAATCATGCTGACG
>WRAL01000328.1 GCA_009780285.1 Treponema sp. | reverse complement strand
TTCTGGATCGCTCGCGAGTCCACCGGCAGCATGAGGGACGCGTTCACCCTTTTCGATCAGGTCGCGTCCTTTTCCGGCGGGAGCATTCGCGAGGCGCTGATCCGCGAGAAGCTCGGGCTTGCCGGCCTTGAAAAAATCGACGAGCTTGCGCGGGCCTGCGCGCTCTGCGATCAGGGCCTTGCGATGGAGCTCGTGGACGCGGCGCTTTCCGCAGGCGTGGCAATCGAGCAGCTTGTCGTCGATCTTGCCGGCTATTACCGCGCGCTTCTTCTTGTAAAGAGCGGGATTTCCCGCGAATCGATCCTCGGCTGCAAGCCCGGCGACATTTCGCCCGAGGTTACCGGCGCCCTGGACGCGGCGCGAGCGGCGCAGGCCCTGGAAATACTTCTGGATTGCTACAGGGACATCCGCTACTCGCTTTCCCCGCGCTTCGAGCTTGAGACGGCGGTGGCCAAGCTGGCCTGGCTCAGGCTCTGGGTGACTCAGGCGGAAATGCGCGAGGCCATATCCGGCGCCCGAGAGGCGCTGGGCCCGCGCTCCCCCGGGGGGGGATCGCAGGCGGCGGCGCGGGCGCCCTCCGCGATACAGGCGCCGGCTTCGGCAAGCGCGGCAGTCCCGTCGAGAGGATTTTCGGCCGACGAAAGCGAGGAGCTTTCCCTTTCGCAGGGGCTGCGCAAGCTTTTGGGCGACAAAAAGAACGGCTCAAAAGCCGGCGCCGAGGACGACGAGGACGAGCCAGCCTGGAGCGAGGCGCTTCGCAAGGCCGAGGCGCGGGCCGAGGAGGCGCCGCTGGATCGCGTGCTTAGAATGATTCCTGGCGAGATCGTCGACTGAACGAATCGTCGCCCGACAAAACCAATAACCATAAAAGGAGGCAGGGCAAAGGTCATGAACATTAATCCTTTGGAACTGATGAAGAACGCGCAAAAGCTGCAGGAGCAGATGAACGACGCGAAGGCGAGGATGGGCGACATGCGCTGCGCCGGAAGCTCCGGCGGCGGCATGGTCGAGGTCGAGATCAACGGAATGTTCGAGCTTTTGTCGATAAAAATCGCGCCGGAGATCGCCGGCTCCGGCGACGCGGAAATGATGCAGGACCTGATCCTCGCCGCCAGCGCGAGCGCGCACGAAAAAATGCGCGAGGCCATGTCGTCCGAGATCGGCGCCATGGCCCAGGAGGCCGGCCTTTCCGGGCTTTCCGCCCTTAAGGACATGTTTTGACCAACGCCATCGACAGGCTTGTCGAGCAGTTTTCCAAGCTGCCCGGCGTGGGGAAAAAAAGCGCCTCCAGAATGGCCTACCATATTCTGGACGGCCCAAGCGGGCGCGCCCGCGCCCTCGCCGACGCTCTCGCGTCCCTGCACGACCTCATACGCAGGTGCGGAATCTGCGGCGGCTTTACCGAAAGCGATCCCTGTCCGGTATGCGCGGATCCCGGCCGGGATCGCGCGCTGGTATGCGTCGTGGAGCGCGCGCAGGACATACGTATAATAGAAGAAACGCGCGAGTACAACGGCGTTTTCCACGCGCTGGGCGGCCTTATCGCGCCGCTTGAAGGGGTGGGGCCGGGCGATCTTTCCATCGACCGGCTCGTCTCGCGCCTTCGCTCCGGCGCGCGCGAGGTGATAATCGCGCTTAACCCCACGCTCGAGGGCGACACGACGGCGCTGTACCTGCAAAAAATCCTAAAGGATCTGCCGGTCGAGGTAAGCCGGCTCGCCTCCGGAATGCCGGTGGGCGGGGATCTCGAGTACACCGATCGCCTTACCCTTTCGCGCAGCCTGCGCGGCAGGATCAGGATGTAAAGGAAACTGCGGCCCCGGCCCCGCGAATCCCGCCAAAAAGGGTTTCCGCCCGGAAAAAGCCTTTTTTGACGAATTTTAGCCCAGGCGCAAAGAATTTACGCAATTTTTCCGGAAAACGCTTGACAACTATTTATGCCTCGGATATATTGTGAGCAAATATTTCTCTGAAGGATGTAAACATGCAAAAAAACACGCAAACTCCCGGTTCCGTGATTCAAGGCCTGCTTGGAAAGCACGGCCTGAACTGCAACAGGCTTGCGAAAGCCATCAACATGAGCAACGCCATGGTGCGCCTGCTCATTCTCGACAAATCGCCGATTTCCGTGTCGGCGGCGTACAGGCTGGCGAAGTTCTTTAAGACCAAGCCGGCGTACTGGCTCAACCTCCAGATGGAGTACGACCTGGCCGAGGCCGACGGCGACAAGGAGCTTGCGAAGCAGGTAAGCGCCATAGTCGAGGTCAGCGAGTACGAGTTCGTGCGCAAGCCCCACGGCTCGCAGCAGGGCAAGGCGAAGGAAGGCAAGAAAAAAGAAGCCGCTCCGCCTCCTCCGGCCAAGCGCAAGGCCGCCGAAAAAGCGCCTCCCGCGAAGAAGGGCGGGCGCAAGCCGGCCGGCAAGTAGGCCGGCATCCGCGCCGGCGCGCGGACGCCGCGGTTTTTCCCAAAAAAGATCGCGGGCCGCGCGCCGTTTTCCTCTCGCTCCCCCGATTCCGTTCCCTCGCGCCAAAACATCCCCGGCGCCCGTTTCGCCAATCGCCATTTGTCGCTAAAGTTTTTACGCGCCGCGCCGATATTCTACGCATGGGGAGGGAAAACCTCTCAACTTGACGGACGGCGCGCTAACGGGTAACCCCCGAACGTCCAGGCGCGCCGTCCTTTTTTTACGCCCCAAGCCTCAGGCGAATCTTTTCTTGCCATTTGTAATGCAAAGCGGTATCTTTTATGCAAGCGTGT
>WRAL01000327.1 GCA_009780285.1 Treponema sp. | reverse complement strand
TTTCTCTGGCCGTTTTTATTCCTGGAGGCGTTCCGGCGGCCGGGGGCGCCGCCCCGGGGGTAGTAGGTTTTGGGACCGGGCTGCGGCTTTTTGCGGATGGGGGGGGGGGGGCTTGGAGGATAAAATTGTCGGCCTTGACGTAGGCACGACCAGAGTAGTCGCCGTAATAGGCGAGCGGAATTCCAAAGGACTGATCGAGATTACCGGCGTGGGATCCAGCCCATCGAGCGGCATGCGCAAAGGGGTCGTGGTCAACATCGAGGCCACGATCAAGGCCATCATCGAGGCCATCGAAGCGGCGGAGGTGATGAGCGGCCAGGAGGTGCAGTCCTGCTGGGTCGGCGTTGGCGGGAGCCATATCGAAGGGATCAACTCGCGCGGCGTCGTGGCCGTAACCGGGCACAAGCGCGAGACGCGCGAGATAAGCCTCGATGACATTACGCGCGTCATCGAGGCCGGGCGCGCGGTGGTCATTCCGCTTGATCGGCAAATAATCCAGACGATTCCGCAGTCATACATCGTGGACGATCAAAGGGGCATCAAGGATCCGCTGGGAATGATCGGCGTTCGCCTTGAATCCGAGATACACATTATTACGGCCTCGGCGACGAGCACGAAAAATCTTGTCAAATGCGTTAACCGCGCCGGCTTTCAGGCGAACGCCTTCCTGCTGCTGCAGGCGCTCGCAGCCGGCCGCGCCGTACTTACCCCGCAGGAACAGGAGCTGGGCGTCGCGCTGATCGATATAGGCGGCGGCACGACGGATGTCCTTGTGTACTACGACGGCGCGCCCTATTCGACCTTCACGATTCCCGTCGGGGGCTACGAAGTGACCAAGGATATTTCGCTTGTGAAAAGCATTTCGATCGAAAGGGCCGAGCAGATAAAGCGCTCCCATGCCTGCTGCTGGGAGACGCTGCTTGAGGATGAGGAAATTCATATTCCCCCAGAGTTAGTAAGCCAGCCGCACAGCTCTTTCCCAAGCACGCATCTTTTCGTCATCGTGAAGCCGCGCATGGAGGAAATTTTCGAGCTGGTAAAGCAAAAGCTGGACAGTATCGCGCTTCCGCGCCCTTTGACCGGCGGCATCGTGCTCACCGGCGGCGGCGCGTCCCTGACAGGGGCTGTGCAATTGGCCGGGGATATTTTTAAGATGTCGGTGCGCCTTGGCCTGCCGCTTCCCCTTAAGAACCTTGGCGGTCTTATCGACGAATACCGCACTCCGGAATACGCGACGGCCATAGGCCTTGTGCTTGAGGGCGACACGCGGGAAAAGGAGGATTTCGCGGAAAAGCCCGGAATGGGATCCTCTAAGATCGGGAAAAAGCCCGGGTTGGGAAAGAAGATAGCGAACTGGTTTAAAAACGGGCTGTTTTAGGAGGCTGCGGTTTTTGAAACCGCTTGTTTATTCGGCCGAAGCGAACGGCCTTGCGCTCCTTGAGGCGCGAGGCGCGCTTTCAGCGAATGTCGACGCAGTTTTTTTGCTCGACTTGTTTGGTGGGGTTTGGGATACGCGCGATTCATGGTGAGTGGCGCAGAATCTTGAACATAGATAAATGGGAGGGAAAAGATGAAGATTGTTTCAGTCAGTGAATTCGTGGATGTTATGCCGATGCCGGTCGAGGCTAGCTATCAGGACATGTCAGCTCAGATAGGCATCACGGCGCCTCCTTCTGCGCGGCTGCGCGTGATAGGCGTTGGGGGCGGAGGCTCCAACGCGGTAAACCGCATGATCGAAAGCGGGCTTACGGGAATTGAATTCGCGGCCGTAAATACGGACGTGCAGGATCTCTATAAGAGCAAAGCTTCGCTTAAAATCCAGATAGGAATCAAGCTTACCGGGGGGAGGGGCGCCGGCGGCAAGCCTGAACAGGGCGAAAGCGCCGCGAAGGAAGACTTGGATGTACTGCGCGAGCTTGTAATGGGCGTTGACATGATTTTCCTGACCTGCGGCATGGGAGGAGGCACTGGCACCGGCGCGGCGCCGATAATTGCAAGGCTGGCGCGCGAGCAGGGGGTTCTTGTCGTCGGCGTGGTAACGCGGCCTTTTGATTTCGAGGGGGAGAAAAAAAGCCAGATTGCCGAAGAGGGCATAAGAAAAATGCGCGAGGCCGTGGACACGCTCGTGGTGATCCCGAATCAAAGAATTTACAAGATCGCTGATAGGAGAACTACTGCGCCCCAGGCATATAGAATGGCCGACGACGTTCTGCGCCAGGGAGTGCAGGGCATCACGGACCTTATTCTTTGCACGGGCCTGATCAACACTGACTTCGCCGACGTCGAAGCGACGATGAGAGGCCAGGGCGACGCGCTTATGGGCATAGGGATAAAGGACGGAGACGCGAGGGCCAAGGAAGCCGCCGAGGAAGCCATCGACAATCCGCTTCTTGAGGACACCAGCATAGAGGGCGCCACCCGGCTTCTCGTCAATATAGCCGGATCTGAGGAAATCTCAATTATCGAGGTGAGCGAGATAATGGACGTGATACGGGCTAAAGCGGATAAGGACGTTGAAACGATCCACGGGCTTACCATCGATCCGACGCTTGGCGACAAGATAAAAGTAACCGTCATCGCCACGGGCTTTAAGAGCAAGCCGGCGGCGCAGGCCCCCAAAGTGGAGCAGTTCAAAAAGAGCGAATCGGCGCGGGGCAAGGTTTTGAGCCCGGAGCTGTTCGACGCGATGCGCGGGCTTGGCGAGAACAAGCGCCCGAACGAGGGCTATGTGGGCTACAGGGGTTCCAAGAGCTTTGTCGCCGGCGAGGA
>WRAL01000326.1 GCA_009780285.1 Treponema sp. | reverse complement strand
GGGATTATGTTGTGGACGGTTCCGCCGCGCACCGCGCAAATCGAAATCACCACCGGCTCCAGGGGATCGACGCGCCGGCTTGCCAGCGTCTGAAAGGCCATGATCACCTGCGCGGCCAGCGGCACCGGATCCACGGCCTTGTGGGGCGAGGCGCCGTGCCCGCCCTTGCCGATTATCTTAATGTGGAACTCGTCCGGCGAGGCCATCGTCGGGCCGCTTCGAACCCGGACTTGTCCCTCAATCCCGTCGCCCCACAAATGGCAGCCGAAAGCCGCGTCGACCTTGGGGTATTCAAGAACGCCTTCCTCGATCATGGGCAGCGCGCCGCCGCCCTTCATTTCCTCCGCCGGCTGGAACATCAGCTTGACGTTCCCGCGCATCTCGCCCTTCATCTCGTTAAGCGCCATCGCGCAGAGGAGCAGGCCGGCGACGTGGCCGTCGTGCCCGCAGGCATGCATCACCCCCGGCTTGCGCGACTTGTAGGGGACGTCGGCCTCCTCGGTCATCGCCAGTGCGTCCATGTCGGCGCGCAGAAGGACGGTCTTTCCCGGACGCGCGCCCTCGATAAGCCCCACGACTCCTGTCTTCGCGACGCCGGTCCGCGCCTTGATCCCGTGCTTTTCCAGCGTCTGCGCTATCAGCTTCGCCGTCTCGTGCTCCTCGAAGCCCAACTCCGGGTTCATGTGAATCGCCTGCCGTATTTTCGTAGCCTCGCCGTGATGCTTTTCCACCAGGGCCTTGATTTTTTCCGTCGTCATTCTCGCCTCCGTCCTGCGTTTGATGGCCGCGCGCGCGGCGCTTGCCCAGTGTATCAAGCTCGCTTGAATGTTTCCAGCGCTTTCGGCGAAAAGCCGCGCTCGTCGGAAATTATTTTTAACCGCGCATGTTTACAATCGCTATTTCTTGAAGTATTGTTTTGACATGACCGTTCGAATGGATTCCCTTGTTAAAGCCATCGCCGTGGCGCTCGACATGGTGGAAGGCGAGCTTTTGGGCGCGAGCGCGAACCACGGCAAGCGCGTGGCGGCGCTCTGCGCGCGGATGGGCCGGAAGCCATCACGAAAAGCTTGACGGCTCCGGCTATCCGCGCGGAAAGCCGGAGCGCGAGCTGGACTTTAATTCCCGGTTTATGGCCTGCGTCGATATTTACCAGGCGGCAAGCGAGGAAAGGCCGTGCCACGCCAAGCGCGGCCACGAGGAAATGATGCGAATCATGCGCGCGAACGCGGGCGCCGGCAAGATAGACGCGGGGATAGTTAACGACATTGACATCGCGCTGGCCCCTTTCGACGGGGGCGATCTTCCCGCGCCTGCGGGGCCCGCGCCATAATTTCCGCGCTAAAAGTTATAGCAAAGCTGCGGCGTGGACCCAAAGGGGCCGAGCTTGGCAAGTATGCGCTCCATCCCGTCGCCGGGCAGTTTCCCTATTGGCCGCGGAACCCTGCGGCAAGGGTAAACCGTTCCGTCCGGCATGAGCGCCATCGATGTGCGGCCAAGGCAGCAGGGCGCGCCGCGAACCGCGTCGCCCTCCACCCAAAAGGCTTTGTAGGGCGCAAGCTTGCTCGTTTCCGCGCAGGAGATTTCGGCCAGCGCGCGAAGGACCTCGTCCCACTGCGCGCGTTCCAGCGTCGCGTCGCCCATTTCCTGCGCGCCGCGCCCCAGCGGAACGAAACGCTCGAAGATAACGCCGCTTGCGCCTATGTCCTCGCTCAGATCGCGAAGACCCTTTACGCAGATATAATTATAACGGCTCAGCGTGGACATAATCACGACGCTAAGGCCCGCGCCTGTCAAAGCGCGAATGCTTTTAAGCGCCATCTCGTAATTCCCCGGCCAGCGCAAACGGTCGTTAATGATTTTGTCATGCGATTCAAGGGAAACCTTTACCTGCGCGAGCCTTGGCAAGGCCCTTAGCCGGGAAAGCGCGTCCGCGTCAACGCCCATGCCGCTTGTGATGATGTTGAGCTCATCAAGATTTTCAAAGCCACAAAGGTGTTCCAAAAGGCCGAAGACGGCGCGCTCCTTTTCGCCGGCCCGATACGCGAGCGGCTCGCCGCCCGTTACGTTTATCGTGACGGGGCAGGGCAGGGCGCGCATGATTCCGTCGGCGATATGCTTAAGCGCGTCAAGCGAAAGCTCGTCGTCGTTTTGCCCTTCCGATTGATAGCAGTGGGCGCATTGGCCCGGGCACTTGGACGTAATGTGCCATTGAAAGCCGAAATATTCCGGCGATGTTTTTTCGTTGGTTTCAGCGATATTTTGCATGAAATCATTGTAGCGCTTTTACGCGAAGGGATAAAGGCGCGGGAGCGCGGAAATCAATTTTGTCGGAAAATTAACCACGGAGGACAGGGAGTTACACGGAGGGAGAGCGAACGTTGGCGCCGGCGTGTTCAAGAGGGGGGATCCGCTCCGTGAAACTCCGTTAATTTGCGAAAAATGATTTCCCTGGGCGCGGGTGGGTGGCGGCTTCGCGCGCCGCGCGCTATACTAGTGTTCCGGAATATTCGGCTTGCAAAATCGCAACGTTCGGTAATTCCTTGCCAGGCAAGGAATTACCTCAACCTGCATACCGTCATTTGAATATTCCGGAACACTAGCGGCCTGGAGGGAGCATGAAGACAGTTTTTTTCGCAATTTTGGCATCGGCCCTTTTTGCCTCCTGCGCCTCGCCCTGGATGGGCCTGCGCACGGATTTCGGCAATGAAAGCGCGGGCCGGGCCTTCGTGCGGATCACGGAAGGGAACGCCGTGCTGACCGTCAGCGCGCAGG
>WRAL01000325.1 GCA_009780285.1 Treponema sp. | reverse complement strand
ATAGCGAGCGGAAAGGGCGGGGTAGGGAAGTCGCTGATTTCGGCGAACCTTGCCGTGGCCTTCGCCCAGGCCGGCCAGCGCGTAGTGGTGGCGGATCTCGACCTCGGCGCCTCGAACCTCCATCTTGTGCTGGGCTACCAGGCGCCGCAGAAAGGGATTGGCACTTTTCTTAACAATACAAGATCGAACTTCGCCGACGTTATCTGCGAGACCGGCGTTCCCAACCTGCGCTTCATTCCCGGCGACACCGAAATTCCGGGCATGGCCAACCTAAAGGCATTTCAGCTAAAGGCGCTCGTGAAAAGGTTTATCGCGCTTCATGAAAGCACGGACATTCTGATTCTTGATCTGGGCGCCGGAACGCACCAGTCGATTTTGGATTTCTTCTTGCTTTCGAGCCAAGGAATTGTGGTTGCGTCGCCTGCGGTAACGGCCGTGCTTAACGCCTACGTTTTTCTTAAAAACACCACCTTCCGCCTTATGCACACCACCTTTCCGCCAAAGTCCGACGCGCTCAGGCACCTTGAAAAAATGCGCTCTTCCGGAGCCGGCCCGCAAAGGCAGTACATTCCCAGAATACTTTCCGAGATCGAGTCCGTGGATCCGGCGGCGGCCGGCGCCTTCCGATCGCGGCTTGAAAAACTGCGCCCGCGCCTGATCGTGAACATGATGGACGAGCCGAAGGACGCCGAGGTCGCGATGAAGATTCGCCGTTCCTGCGAGGAATACCTGGGCCTTCAGATCGAGCACCTGGGAATTATGTACCGGGATTCCCTTCAGGACGTGGCGCTGGCCTCGCGCCTGCCTATCGTCCTGTACAAGCCGCAGTCGATTTTGGCGCAGGCCGTTTATCGCATGGCCGACAAGATACTGCAAAGCGACTACGACCTCGCGCTGCCCGGCGACCGGGAGATCGAATGCAGCTTTCAGGAGGCGGAAGCCGAGGCCGGCATCGACTTTGAAAGCAGGATGGAATATCTTGAGGAGCTTTTGCATTCAGGCGCTCTAAGCCAGGGCGATCTTATCGAGACAATAAAGTCGCAGCAGTTCGAGATTTCCAAGCTGAAAAAAGAAAACAGCTTTATTAAAATGAAACTTTCGAAGGCCGCCCAACAGGGATTTAGCCTCTAGCGGGAGGCTCCCGCCTTTTCCCCACGACCTTTTCGGCGGCCCGCATCGCGCGGACAAGCTCGGCCTCGCGAAAGCGCCGCGCGATAAGGTAAAGGCCCATAGGCGCGCCGTTTGTTCTTTGGCCGAAAGGGAGCGTGCCGGAAGGAAAGCCCGCAATCGGCGCGATGCCCATGTGCTGCGCCGCGCCAACGAGGATATTTACGCCGCGCGCCTCGAAAATAGTGTCAAGGTCCCTGATCGCCTTTTCACGCCTTCGCAGGGCCTGCGCATAGCGCTCGCCGGTAAGAGCGTCCCTTTCGCCCAGGCATTCCAGAAAAACGCTCTGGCCGTATTTAAGGCAAAGATCCGCTCGCTCCTCGTTGAAGCGCGCGATTTCCGCAAGGCTTTTTACCTGAGTGCCCGCGCAAAAGTCGTCCTGCGACAAAAAGTGATCCATGCAGCGCCTGAACTCGCCATGCGCGATCGCGCTGCCGATGTAGTGCCAGGGATGCTCGGGCGTTACGCCGGGAATATTTTCGTCGACAATGATCGCGCCGGATTTTTGCATCTCGCGCAACGCAAGCGCAAGCGCCGCTGAAAATTCCTCGTCGTCCCCGTCGCCTTCCTTGGCGAGAACGCCAAGGCGCAGATCGGCGCAGCTTGAGCTTTCAAGCCCGCGCGCGTAGTCGGCGCCTTTTTTCATGCAGGCTCCCAGGAGGATCGCCGCGTCGGTTACCGTGCGCGCCATGGGGCCCGGGGTGTCCAGCGTGCAGGATATGGGTATTATTCCCCGGCCGGAAAGAAGGCCGGCGGAGGGCTTTATTCCCACGACGCCGTTGGCGCAGGCCGGCGCGTTTATCGAGCCGTGCGTTTCCGTGCCCACGCTCGCGGCGCAGAGATTGGCCGCGACCGCGACCGCCGAGCCCGTGCTGGATCCGGAAGGATCGGTCTTGGCCTCGTAGGGGTTTACCACCTGGCCGCCGCGCGAGCTGTAGCCGTTAGCCATTCCCTCGGACATAAAGTTGGCGAACTCGGTCATGTTCGCCTTGCCGAGGATCACGGCGCCTGACGCGCGAAGGCGACGCGCGACGTCCGCGTCGCGCCGCGCGAAATTTTCGCTGAGAGCGAGCGAGCCGGCGCTCGTGCGCGTTTTGTCGCCGGTGCAAATGTTGTCCTTGAGCAAGATCGGGATTCCGTGCAAGGCTCCCCTGCAAAGGCCCTTCGCCCTTTCCTCGTCCCTAAGCCCCGCCGTCGCAAGCGCCTCCGGGTTTATTTCCAGAACGGAATTAAGGCCGCCCTCGCCCGAATCGATCCGGGCTATGCGCTCGATATATTCAAGCGCAAGTTCCGCGTGGGAGATTTCCCCTGCTGCCGTCGCCTCGCGCATGTCCGCAATCGTGGCCTCTTCCAATGTAAACATTTTTGGCTCCTCCTTGCATTGTACGCCCTTACGAAAGGCGGCGCAAGGGCGCCGCGGAACAAGGAAATCATTTTCCGGAAAATTAACCACGGAGGAGGCGGAGTTACACGGAGGGAGATCAGGCATGAGCGCGCGGCGTGCCGCGGAAGGGGATTTGCTCCGTGAAACTCCGTGGTAATTTGCGAAAATTTATTTCCCTGGCTGCGGAACTATTTCGCTTGACTTTCATCCGTTTTTTCCTATCTT
>WRAL01000324.1 GCA_009780285.1 Treponema sp. | reverse complement strand
TATTTCTTCCCGTCAATGTCAAGCCTGTGGCTTTTGTCCAGCTACTCGTTTGGCATTGTTGGCTTGCTTGTCGCTTTTCTTATACCCTTCAATTACATGGAACGCAGGAAGCTGCATCGCCTGCGCCTGGTGGCCGGCATGGCCTCGGTAGGCATGTACCTTATGACTTCCCATGCGCATGACTCGGCAAGGTTCGCCTTTGAAAGCCTGGGCGCCGGCGGCATGTTCGTGGCGATTATCGTGGGGATTTTTTCTGGGTCCGTTTGCGCGCTGTTTGGAAAATTCTCTTTCTTCAAGGAGGATTCCTCCATTCCGGAATTTGTCCGCGGGTGGTTTGACGCTATGGTTCCCGTTACCATTTGCATAGGTCTTGCCTGGCTCCTTGTAGTGGTTTTGGGCCTGGATGTGTACGCGCTTATTAATACGGCATTATCGCCGGTTACCATCTTTTCCGAAAATATTTTTGGCTTCACTTTCGTTATTTTTCTGTACTGCCTGATTTACTCGATGGGCATAAGCACTTGGACGCTGTCTTCCGTAACCATGCCGATAATGTTTGCGAAAATTGCCGAGAATGCGTCAAACGTCGCGGCGGGGCTGCCGGCTACGAACATCTTCACTTCCGAGGTAATTTTCGTCGGATGGATCGCGCACGGCGGCATGGGCGCGACTATGGTGCTGTGCCTTATGCTGGCGTTCCGCGCGAAGTCGAAGCGCCTAAAGGCTATTGGCAAGGCATCAATATTTCCAAGCCTGCTCAATATCAACGAGCCTATAGTCTTCGGCGCGGTGGCCTGGAATCCAATCCTGATGATACCGATGTGGCTGCACGGCATTGTAAGTTCCATTATAACTTTTTTGTGGCTCAGGGCCGGGCTTACGAATATTCCCACGGAGGTTTTCAATTTTTGGTTCCTTCCGCATCCGGTTACCACTTGGCTTGTCAGCAGAAGCGCCGGCGCCCTGCTTCTTTGGGCTATCCTTTTTGCCGTTAATTTCCTTATCTATTATCCCTTTTTCAAGCTCTACGACAGGCAGCAGGTCGCGCTTGAGGCGGAAAAGGCCAGGGAAAAAGCCTTGGCCGCAGGGAAAGGACAATAGCGCATGGACCATGAGCCGCAGGAACTGGATCAAGAAATGGTCGATGTCGCGATGAGCATCATTATGGACGCAGGGGATGCCAGGGCCGAGATCGCGGGCTGCTTTTCCGCAATGGCGAGCGGGGATATCGAGCGCTGCGACGAGCTTCTTTCCAAGGCTCGGCTTCTCCTGGCAAAGGCGCACGGACGGCAGACGGAAATCATCCAGGACGAGATCGACGGCGCGCGGCGCCAGCACTCGCTTCTGTTCATCCACGCGCAGGACACCTTGATGGCGGTCAACAGCGAGATGAATATTTGCCGCTACGCGCTGGCGATCTGCCGGAACTACGAGGCCAGGATCGATGCCCTGGAAAAGAGAGGCTTAAATGAACGTTAAAAATATTCCGGCCGGGTTTCCCAAGGACTTTCTTTGGGGCGGGGCTATCGCGGCGAATCAGGCGGAAGGCGCCTGGAGGGAAGGCGGCAAGGGAATCTCTATCGCCGACATAAACTATCTGCTTGCGGATCTTCCGCTCAGCAAACGCTACAATCCCGAGCTTTCTTTCGCGGACATACAGGCGCTGCTTAGCGATACTAAACTTTCCTTTCCTAAACGGCGCGGAATTGATTTTTACCGCACTTACAAGGAAGACTTGAAGCTGCTGGCCGGAACGGGGATGAATTCCTTTAGGACATCGATTGCGTGGACGCGCATCTTTCCCACGGGAGAGGAGGAGCGGCCCAACGAGGAAGGCCTCAGATTTTACGACGATATTATCGACGAGATGCTTAAAAACGGAATGAGGCCCTTGATAACGATTTCCCACTACGAGGTTCCGGTTAACCTTGCGGTTAAATACAACGGCTGGCACTCGCGGGAGATGATAGGCTTTTACCTTAAATTCGCGAAAACCGTCATGACGCGGTATAAGGACAAAGTGCGGGACTGGATACCTTTCAACCAAATCAACCTTGTCGCTTTTGAGGCTTTCAATAATCTTGCCATGCCCATGGACACTGTGGGAGATCTTGCACAGGCGAAATACCAGGCTTTTCACCACCTGCTGGTCGCGTCCGCCGAAATTTGCCGCGCCGCCAAGGAAATAAATCCTGATTTCCGGATCGGCTTGATGATTCTCGACGACGTTTCCTATCCGGCAAGCGCGGCGCCGGAGGACGTGCTTGCCAACTACCAACGCTGTCAGAGGCAGGCGTATCTTGCGCCGGACGTTCTTTTCCGAGGCCGTTATCCCGGATACATGCTGCGCCATTATCATGACAATGGTTTTGATATAAAAATGAAGCCCGGCGATCTTGAGACGCTCGCAGGCGGCTCGCCTGACTACCTGTCCTTTTCCTACTACTACACATCCGTGGCCGACGCGCAGAGCGTGAGGGACAACGACGGCTGGCGCAGGAACCCCCACATACGGCAGAGCGAATGGGGCTGGGGCATCGATCCGGTAGGGCTGCGAACAAAGCTGAATTATTTTTGGGATCGCTATCAAAAGCCCATTTCCATTTCCGAAAACGGCTTTGGCGCGTTCGACACCGTCGAGGCGGACGGCGCCATTCACGATCCCTACCGCGTCGCGTACCTCAAGGCGCACATCGAACAGATGCGCGAGGCTATTATCGACGGCGTGGAGGTTTTCGGCTACTATCCCTGGGGGCCGATAGACATTGTGTCCTGCTCCTCC
>WRAL01000323.1 GCA_009780285.1 Treponema sp. | reverse complement strand
TTTAACGAAATGATGAAGAAAACCGGCGATCCCAAGCAGGCCAAGGCGGAGTCGACGGAAATGTCGCCCATCGTCCCGCTTGACGTTCTTTCCCTCGAGCTTGGCTACGGGCTTGTCGCCCTTGTCGACAAGGAAAAGGGCGCGGAGCTTCTTGAGCGCGTTCAGGGGGTGCGAAGGCAGTCGGCGCTGGAGTTCGGTCTTGTGATTCCGAAGGTTCATATCGTTGACAACATTTCGCTTGACCCCTCGGAATACTGCTTTAAGATCAAGGGCGTGGACACGGGGCGCGGGCGAATCCGGCTTGGGCATTTTCTCTGCCTTGTTCCCGGCATGGTAAGCGAGGAGATCCCCGGCGATCCCACCGTCGATCCGGCCTTCGGGCTTCCGGCGCTGTGGGTGCGCGAGGAAAAGCGCGACGACGCGGAGCGCGCCGGCTATACCGTGGTCGATCCGCCGTCGATCATCGCCACGCATCTTACCGAGATCATAAGGCGGCACGCCGCGGATATTTTGGGAATGCAGGAAACCCAGGCGATCCTGGACGAGCTGCGAAAGACCTATCCCACCGTCGTGGACGAGGTTTCCAGGGCGGACCTTGGAATGCCCGTGGTAAAGATACAGAAGATACTTCACGGACTCTTGCGCGAGCGCGTTTCGATACGTAATATGGTAACGATACTGGAAGCTATCGCGGAGTACGCGCCGCTTTCCAAGAGCGTTTGGTTCCTGGTCGAAAAGGCGCGGCAGGCGCTGGGCAGCCAGATATGCCAGCAGTACGCCGACGAGGAGCGCAGGCTAAGGGTGCTTACGGTGGCGCCGGATCTTGAGCAAAGGATTATCGACAGCAAGTTCGAAACGCCCTCCGGCGTTACCTCGGCGCTTAATCCGGCCACGCAGAACGCGTGGATCAGGGCGGTAAGCAAGGCGGTAACCGCGATGAAAAACAGGGGCTTTATTCCGGTGATCCTTTGTACGGAACAGGCGCGCGTTCTGGTGCGAAACTCCACCGACAGGGAAATGCCGGATCTTGTCGTGATGTCCGTTCCGGAGATCGCGCCGGACTTTCTTCCGGATGCGATAGGAGTCATAAGGCTGGAGGCCGGGGAGTAAGGTATGGCTATGGAAATACTGGTGATGCGCGGCGCAAACAGGGCGGACTGTCTTCGAAAGATCACCGAAAAGTACGGCATACATTTCACGCTGGGTCGCGAAAAAGTAATTTCCTCGCGAGGATTCTTTGGCATTGGCAAGCGCGAGGAGGTGGAGCTGGAGTTCTACGTTTCGCCTCAGCGCAGCGCGCAGGCCACGCTGGGAGGGGCCATGAACAAGGAAAGGCAGGTCGTCGGGCTGTCGCAGTCGGCGCAGTTTCCGGGCGACGACTCCACGCTGGATTTCGCCGAGGCGAAAAAGAAAGTGCTTGCGGCGGCCGGCCGGGATCCGGATCGGATCATGAAAGCCGCGGCGCAGTCGCGCAGGGAGGAAAGCGAGGGACGCAGCGAAAAACACGCCCTTCTGGAAAAACTCGCGAAGATAGAGCAGAAGCTCGAATCGGGCCTGGAGCAAAAGCACCCGACGCTTGCGCGCATGGAGGAGCTTCTGCGGCTCAACGATTTTTCCGACGGCTACTCTCGCAGGCTTCTTGAACGCGCGCGCAGGGAGCTTCCGCTTGAGATTTTGGACAATTTCGACTTGGCGCAGGATCGCCTTCTTGAGTGGATAGGCGAAAGCATCAGTACTTTCAGAATCCCCGAACGGGCGCCGAGGAAGCACGGCGAGCGGCACTGCGCGCGAATCATGATCGTGGTCGGGCCGGCCGGAGTCGGGAAAACCACCACAATCGCGAAGCTGGCCGCCATCTACGGCTTTGAGAACATATCAAGGCCAAGGCCGATTTTGTCGGTGCGGGTAATAACGATAGACAGCTTCCGCATCGGAGCGCAGCACCAGATAGAGGGCTTCACGAAAATAATAGAGATTCCCGTTTCCTTTATTGATAACCACATGGATCTACAGAAGGAAATCGATCTCTACAAGGAAGTTACGGATCTGATCATCGTCGACACTACGGGCAGAAGCCCAAAGGACGCAAGGGGCCTTGGGGAGATGAAGCAGATTCTTGACGCATGCGGGACAAAGGCGGAAGTGCATCTTGCGCTGGCCGCGGGAACCAAAACGGCCGATATGACATACATGATGCAGCAGTTCGAGCCGTTCAACTATTGCGCGGTTCTGCTTACCAAACTTGACGAAACCCGGCGCGTGGGCAACGTGATTTCGGCGCTGGCCGAAAAGGACAAGCCGGTGTCTTACGTCACGAACGGGCAGGGGGTTCCCAGGGACATAAGAAAGGCCGAAGTGGTGCAGTTTCTTATTAATTTGGAGGAATTCCGCGTTGACAGGGGCGCTCTCGAAAAGCGCTTCCCCTCCGCGGAAAATGACAGCTTTCAATGGAGTTAGCGTATGGAAGATCAGGCTGAAAACCTGCGCGAGATGGTGCGGCAGAAAAGAACGAGGGGATCCCTGGCGCGCAGGGCGCAGGCGCATCTCCCCGTCGGCGACGGAGAGGCGAGGGAGGAAAGGAAGACTCGCATAATCACTATCAGCTCGGGCAAGGGCGGGGTGGGGAAGACCAACCTTTCGGTGAACATGGCGCTTGCCTTCGCGAGGATTGGAAGAAAGGTCGTCGTGATGGACGCGGATCTTGGGCTTGCGAACATAAACGTCATGTTCAACCTTATTCCCAAGTACAATCTCTACCATGTCATCAAAAAGCAGAAAACCA
>WRAL01000322.1 GCA_009780285.1 Treponema sp. | reverse complement strand
GGCCGACTACCGCATATATCTTGCAAAAATCATTCGCTATAAGCCGCACACGCTGAGCGACAAGGAAGAGCGCATAGTCGCGCTGCATTCCGAGGGCGACGGCGCGCTTGGCGAGGCCTTTTCCCTTCTTACCAACGTTGACATGGACTTCGGGCGCATCGACCTGCCGGAGGGCGCAAGGCCGCTTTCCCAGTCCACCTTCGGCGTCTTTATGGAAAACCCGGACCGCGAGATCCGGCGCCGGGCCTACGGCGAGTTCTACGCGCGCTTCGACGGGCACAAAAACACCCTGGCCGCGCTGTATTCCGGCTCGGTCAAGCGCGACGCGATCAAGGCCCGCGCGCGGGGCTATTCCTCGGCCCGCGCCGCCGCGCTTTTCCCGGACGACGTGAGCGAGGAAGTCTACGACAACCTCGTTTCCACCGTCGGCGCGAGCCTGGGCGCGCTGCATCGCTACTACGCCCTGCGAAAGCGCGCGCTGGGCGTTTCCGACCTGCGCCATTACGACGTCTACGCGCCCCTCGTGCAAAGCGTCAAAAAAAGGACGAGCTGGGACGAGGCCGTGCAAACCATTTCCGACGCGCTGGCTCCGCTGGGCGATGAGTACGTGGGGACGCTGCGCGCGGGGCTCAGCGGGCGCTGGGCAGACCGCTACGAAAACAAGGGCAAGCGCTCAGGCGCCTTTTCCGCCGGCAGCTTCACCGGCGATCCCTACATACTGATGAACTACAAGGAAGACAGCGTTCGCGACCTCTTTACCCTGGCGCACGAGGGCGGGCATTCGATGCACTCCTGGTACAGCGCGCGCTCGAACCCCTTCATGCACTACAGCTACACGATTTTCGAGGCCGAGGTGGCCAGCACCTTCAACGAGGAGCTTTTGTTCCGGCACCTGCAAAAGGAAACCGCCGGGGACAAGGATCTGCGGCTGTACCTGGTGAACAAGCGCGCCGACGATCTTTTGGCCACGCTGTACCGGCAGACCATGTTCGCCGAGTTCGAGCGCATCACCCACGCGCTTGAGGAATCCGGCAAGCCGCTGACGCTGGACGCGCTGCGCGGCGAGTACCGCCGGCTATTGGAAAAATATTTCGGCCCGGAGATGAATCTCGAAGCGGAAAGCGACCTTGAAGCCTTGCGCATTCCGCACTTTTACCGCGCCTTTTATGTGTACAAATACGCCACCGGCATTTCCGCGTCGATCGCGCTTGCGCGACGCGTGCTTGAAGGCGGCCAGAGCGAGCGCGCGGACTACTTCGCCTTCCTGCGCTCCGGCGGCTCGCGCTTCCCGATAGCGGCGCTAAAGGCCGCCGGCGTTGACATGAGCGACCCGGCGCCGGTGAAGTCCGCCTGCGAAACCTTCGCAGGCCTTGTGGACGAGCTGGAGAAATTATTGTAGGGATTGTGTGGCAAGGGGGAATGGGCCAATGCGCCGTAGGCGCATTGGCCTCGGAATTTTTGGCATGGGAGAAGGGCTATGGAACTTGACTATACCTATTGGCAGGACGGCGATTTTTTCGTGGGGTTCCTGAACGACTATCCGGACGATTCCACCCAAGGCCATTCGCTGGCCGAATTGGAGGAGGCGCTCGTCGAGGTCTGGGAAATACGGCAGGAAGAAAAAAGCCGCCTTGCCCAAATACGAAAGGCCGGAAGAATTAGCATACCCGCCTGAAAACACTGAAATCAATTTTGCCGGAAAATTAACCACGGAGGACACGGAGTTACACGGAGGGAGAGCGAGCGTTAGCGCTCGGCATGTCTGTAGAAGGAATTGGCTCCGTGAAACTCCATGGTAACTTGCGAAAATTGATTTCCGCGCAAAAACGCCGCGCTTGCATCAGCGCATAATTCCCGCGCGCATTCCCTGGCTTTTTACGTTATGCCGACTCTTTCCGTTTGACGCTAAACCGGTAGCCAAGATTGTCAAGAACGTTGACGACGGTGCCGAAGGATGGATTGCCGTCCAGGGAAAAGGAACGATAGAGGCTTTCGCGGGCAAGGCGCAAATCCCTCGCGATACCGGTCATGCCCTTGGAACGGGCGATGTCGCCGATAGTGGCAAGCAGCAGAGCCACGTCTTTTTCCTCAAGCGCGGCCTCCAGGTAGGCGGCAACGTCCTCTTCGGTTTCGATGTGATCCGACATATCCCAGACGGTGGTTTTCTCCGGTTTCATTTTATGCCTCCAAATCCCGCAAAAGCTTTTTCGCTCGTTCAATGTCCCCTGCCTGCGTCCGCTTGTCGCCCCCGCAAAGAAGGACAATAATCTCCGTTCCGGTTTCCTTGAAGTAGACTCTATAACCGGGGCCATAATCTATGCGAAGCTCGGAAATGCCCATTCCCACAGGCTTCACATCGCCGTAATTTCCCATAGCAAGACGTTTTATCCTTATATCAATGCGGGCCTTGGCTCTCCTGTCCGCAAGCCTGCTGAACCATGCCTTGTATGTCTCGGTTTCCCGTACTTCTTTCAAGCCCACAAGATAAATGTAACTTGTACGCTACGAAATGTCAATCGACGCGAAAAAGCGAGCGCAGGGATCGCGATAAAAAAAGCCGGGCGCGGTCAAAAAGGCGCCTGAAAAAGCCGCCGGCCGGATAGTCCTCGGCGGCGGCCAAAGGCGCGCGGCGAACCTCGCCCTCGGAATCGGCAAGAACGAGCCAGCCCACGCGCTGGCCTGCATAAAGAGGCGCGATCAAGGGGCCGTCGATCTCGACGCGGAACCAAAGCTGCCGGCCGGCCTCGTCCGCCGGCGCGGTAAAGTCCAGCGGAAGCGCGAT
>WRAL01000321.1 GCA_009780285.1 Treponema sp. | reverse complement strand
GATCCGGCCTCTCGCCGGCGCCGGCGGTTTCCGCGCCGGCGATTCCGTCCTCGCAAAAAAGGCGCGTCTTGGAGGCAAGCCCCGGCGCCGCGTCCTCTACCTCGATGACAAAGCTGCCCTCGCGCGGCGGCGTTTGGGCGGACTTGAGCCGAAGAAGCGCGTCGGCGAAGCGCGCCGGGTCGAGGATCGCGAGCTTGCCCTCGCATTCCAGGCCGTATTCCTGGGAAAAATCCGAAAGGCGCGCGATTTTTTCGCTTTCGTGAGCGCAGGCCCTGACCTTTACGCTTTGAGCCCCTTGCGCCTTCATGAAGGCGCCTATGGCCCGAGGCAAAAGAGTGAGGTCTTTAAGATTTATTTCCGTGATTTCGTCGCCGCGCTCGTTGCGGACGACGTATCCCTCGAATCGTCCGCCTTCGGTCAGGGCGTAAACCTGCGCCTTCCATGACGAAAGAATGTCGAAAAGCCTCGAGCGCTCGCGCCTCATGCGCGCCGGCTTCTCCTCGTGCAGGGCGTTTATCCCGTCAAGAAACGCGGCGCTTTCCGGGCCGACTTTTTCCAGCCAAAGGCCGGTCTTCCGGTAACAGCCGCCCAGGGCATGCGAGAGGTTGTGGCCAAGGACGCTGAAAACAAAGGAGGCACGCGCCGGAGCGAAGCCGAAGCGCTCGTAGCGCTGACGCAGGCCTCCGAGGCAGGAAAAGGCGGCGCCCTCGCGCGCCATGTCGGCCATCGCTCTTTTTAGAAGGGCCGTCATGTAGCCCTTCGCCCGGGCGTAGGGATGCGCGCAGACCGTGCCTATGCCCCGGCCGGGCAGGGAAATCGCGCCGTCGCCGAATTGCATCTGAAGCGGGTAGGAGCCCGCCATCGCTTTTATTTTTCCGTCCTCGCGCGCCAGGTAGTGCTTTCCCTCCATGAAGTATTCGCGCCTGAACAGCTTGGGCAAGAGCGCAAGAAAATCGGTGGGCTCGTTTGAGTGGCTGAAGGAATAGTTCGCGAGGTCCAGCGCCTCCTCGTAATCCTCGGCGCGCGCGATGTCAAAAATCGTTGGCATTTTTTCCCCTCGATAATTTATTGATAATTTTTTTATAGTTTGAGGCACTTGCAAAACTTCAGGTTTGCAAGTGCAACCGCTAAAAAATGCATGTTTCGTAGCCCATAGGGCGAGAAACTGCTAGCCTCGGCAAAACTAACCGAGTTTTGCAAGAGGCTCGTTTACTTGACGATTTCGCGCCACATGACAAGCGCGTCGTCGCCGTCGTCGTAAAAGCCTTCCTCGATTTCCTTGGTCCTGAAGCCCAGCGATTCGTACAGCCTTATCGCGCCCGCGTTCGTCGCGGCGACTTCCAGCTTTGTCCTTTCAAGCCCCAGCGTTTGCGCCGTGTCCAGCATTTTCAGCATTAGGGCCTTGCCTATTCCTTCCCGCCGAAATTTTTTCCTTACCACGAGGCCGCCTATTTTGCAGTAATTCGGGATCAGCGAGGTATTGTGATACATCCCGCAATAGCCGGCCATCTCCCGGCCGCGATAGGCGACGAAGAAATATCCAAAAGGATCTTTCGACGTTTCGGTCAGCCAATCGAATACGTATCGATTCGGGTCGTCGTCGGAATCGCTGAGATGCATGGCGTAAACGGCGGCTATGTCGCCTTCCGCCATTTTTTCGATTCCGATAGGCTCGTCCATGCCTATTCCCCGAAATGGCGCGAGGGGGGAAGGGCGCGCCCGGATCCGGCGTAGATTCCGGCCCAATAAGGCTCGTCCAGCGCGGAAAGGATAACTCCCGTGCGCCGCCCCTGCGAGGCGGAATGGACGAAGCGGCCGGCGCCTATGTAAATGCCCACGTGATCGATCCTGCCGGCTGAGCCTCCGCTGAAAAACACCAGGTCGCCGGGCTGCCGTTGTTCCGGAGCGATCCTTTGCGCCCACAAAAAGAGGCTTTCGCTGGTTCTGGGCACGGAAACGCCCAGCGCCTCGCTAAAGCTGAGATACACGAAGCCGGAGCAGTCCATTCCGGCCTCGGTCGCGCCGCCGGAAAGGTAGGGCGCGCCCTCGTGAATCAGGGCGAAGGCGAGGATTCGTTCCCTGGCGGCCCTGTGCGCCGCGTCGATCTCGGCCGCTCCGGCCGTCGCGCCGTGGAATCGGCCCGCCAAGGGCGCCGCCAAGGGCGCCGCGTCGGCGGCCGCCGCGCAGAGAAGCGCGAGAAGAAAAGCCGCGATTTTTTTCATCTATCTAAAGTATCGGCCCTTGTCCGCCGCCCTGTCAAATTTAGCGCATTGACTCTTTCGGCCATTGGTGTTATCATCCCACAAATTGTAGTTAGAAGGAGTGCATGTATGAAGATTTTTATCGGAGCGATCTTGGCGGCGCTTGCGCTTTCAGGCTGCGCGGGAATCCAGCGAGCGGGAGAGGAGCCGGCCATTATCCGCCAGCCGGCAAACGTGGCCCTAACCCAGGGCCAGAGGGCCAGGCTGTCCGTCGAGGCCTCCGCCCCGGCGGGCGGCGAGCTGTCCTACCAGTGGTTCGCGACCCGCGACGAGGTGAACCGCAATTCGGACGACATCCAGATTATCGGGAACCAGGCGCTGTTCATTCCGCCGCCTAACTCCGGCGGAAGGGCCATAGCGGGGGCCACGGCGGCCAGCTTCGAGCCTCCCACCGACGAAAGCGGGATCGCCAGCTATTATGTCGAGGTGACGGCCCGCTCGGCCGGCGGAGCGACGGCGACGACAGCCAGCGACGCGGCGACCGTGGCGGTAAGGCCGCTGGACGCGCCGGTGATACTTTTCGTCTGCGGCGGGAACACCG
>WRAL01000320.1 GCA_009780285.1 Treponema sp. | reverse complement strand
CGGCAGCGACATACTTCCCAACGATCCCGCCGAGGAGAACGCCGTCATCCTGATGGCCGAGCGCGGGCTTGACATAAGCGCCCACATAGCCGTGCAGTGGACTCACGAGATGCTTGGCGCCGCCGACATCGTGCTTACCGCCACCGGAGGCCACCGCAATCGCATCAACGTTCCCACGCTGGGCATCTACGCGTCGAAGGTGTTCCTTTTCAGGGAATTCGTCGGGGATTCCGGGAGCGTTCCGGATCCTTTCGAGGAGCCGATGGAAGTGTACATAGAGGTCGCCGCGGTGATCACGGACGCGGTGGAAAAGCTCCTCGCGCAGATCTCCAACGCCCAAAGGCCCCAGCTGCGCGGCGTTTCCGCCAATGGGACCGGGCTTAGCGTCGCGGCAAGCTCGCCCGACGGCGGGCGGCTGTCCTACCAATGGTTCGCAAGCGAGGACGGCGGCAATTCCGGCGGGATAGTCGTTCCGGGGGCCACCGGCAGCGTTTTCGAGCCGGAAGGCCCGGGGATGTACTACGTGGAGGTTACCAATACCAACATTTCCGCAAAGCCGGGGATCAAGGTCGACGCCTGGGGGAAGCCCTACGCGACGAGGGCGGTAACGGCGAGCGAGGTCGTGACGGTTCGCTCCGGGAACTAGGGAAGGACTTATTAAATCCAATGAGGATTTAATAAGTCCTACTTAACCGCTTCTGCGCCGCGTCAGGCCACGGCTTGACGCGGCTGGCGGGAAAGCCTAGTGTTCCGGAATATTCGGTTTGCAAAATCGCAACGTTCAACCTGCATACCGTCATTTGAATAGTCCGGAACACTAGAATAAAAGCATCATCAACTACAGGAGGGCTCAATGAAAAAACTTGGAGAAAAAGGCCGCAGGCTGCTGAGGCGCGTTTTTATGCTTCTTGGCGTCGCCGCCGTTTCCATGACCTTCGCCGCGTGCTACGGAATGCCCGTAGGGCCGCACGACGAATCGCCGCCGAGGGAAAATCCTATCGAGGAAGAAGGCGACGAGTCCAAACAATAGGGCCCGCTCGTCCATGCCCGGCGCTTTTTCGCAGTTCGTCTTTAACCGTTTTCGCAGAAACGAGGCGCGGCTGCATGACCTTAACTATCTGTTTTGGGAATGCACCCTGCGCTGCAACCTGAACTGCCGGCACTGCGGCTCGGACTGCCGCAGCGATTCCGGCGTTAAGGACATGCCCTTCGAGGATTTCCTGGGCGCCATTGCGCCCCTGAAAACGGCCTATCCCAGAAACTCGATAACCGTGGCGATAATGGGCGGCGAGCCCCTGGCGCGAGCCGACCTTCCGCTTTGCGGAAAGCGCCTGCGCGAGAACGGCTTTCTTTGGGGCATGGTTACCAACGGCTTCGCCTACACGCCGGAAACGCACGAAAGGCTTTTGGACTCAGGCATGGGATCGGTGACGCTCAGCCTTGACGGCCTTGAGGCGACGCACAATTGGATGCGGGGAAACGATCGCAGCTTTGAACGGGCCGCGCGGGCGCTGGATCTGATCGCCGGAGCGCGCGGCCTGGCCTACGACGTGGTAACCTGCGTGAACAAAAAAAACATTGGCGAGCTTGAGCGCCTTAAGGAATTCCTTATCGCGCGCAAGGCCGCGGCCTGGAGGATTTTCACGGTGGCGCCCATAGGAAGGGCGGCGACCGACGCGGACATGGAGCTTTCCGCCGAGGAGCTCGCGCGGCTGATGGACTTTATCTCGGGCGCCCGGCGCGAAGGCCGCATCGCCCTTACCTTTAGCTGCGAGGCCTACCTTGGCCGCTACGAGACAAAGGCGCGCGGGTCGCGCTTTTTCTGCCGCGCCGGGGTTCACATAGCCTCGGTTCTGGCCGACGGCTCGATCTCGGCCTGCCCGAACATAGACCGTTCCTTCGCGCAGGGGAACATCTACCGCGACGATTTTTTGCAGGTATGGAACGAAAGGTTTCAGGTAATGCGGGATCGCCGCTGGGCCAGGACCGGAGCCTGCGCCGACTGCGCGGACTTTAAAAACTGCGAGGGCGGCGCGATGCACCTGTGGAACGAGAGGCGCGATTCGGTGTTGACCTGCATTCACAAAAGGCTTGGCGAAAAGGCCGGGGGGAAGCGTCCGTAAGCCCCCGCGGGGCTTACGGGCGCGCGCCGGGAAAGGCGGCTACTCGCTTTTCCTCCATGTGTTGTTGTTCACTTTTTCGTAAATTCCGGCCGCAAGATCATTCGCGCTGGAGTAACATTCCCGAAAGCCTGTGGGAAAACCATTGTTCACGAGTACGCCTTGCCCTATATGCACCGTGCTTAAATTAGTTTGCTGGAACGCGTAATCGCCGATATAGGTAACGCTATTCGGGATGGTGATGTTGGCAATCTCTCTTCCATAAAAAGCATATTGCCCTATGCTATCAAGGCCTTCGTTGAGCGTTACATGCCTAAGGCCACTGGCGGCGTGGAAGGCGTAATCCGCTATAGTCTTTACGCTGCCGGGGATCGTAACGCTTAGCAGCTTCCCATTTTCCCTAAAAGCCCCAGTGTCAATGTTCTCCACGCCATTTTCTATCGTTAGGCTGGTAAGCAGGGCCCACTGATACTGAAACGCCTGCGATCCTATGCGCTTTACGCTGCCGGGAATGACAATGCTTGCAAGCCTGTTATTGTGAAAAGCCCGGTTTCCAATGCTTTCCACGCCGTTAGCGATTGTCAGGCTGGCTATCCTGTTGCCGTGCATGTTCGGGCCAGTGTAGTTGTTGTTATTGGCAATGCCGTAAAACGCTTGCTCGCCTATGTTTTTTACGCTGCCTGCAATTATGACGT
>WRAL01000319.1 GCA_009780285.1 Treponema sp. | reverse complement strand
CTTCCAGCCACTTTCCGAAGCGGCCTTCCTTTATATGCTCCGGAACCCAGAAAACCTCGGAGTTGGCGCGAAGCATGTCCTCCTTGATCTTTTCAACGCTTACAAACCACGATTCGATGGCGCGGTAAATAAGCGGCGTTGAACATCTCCAGCAATGCGGGTATTGATGAAGAATCTGATCGCGCTTAAAGAGCTTTCCCTCGGCCTTCAGCCTTTCGATTATGCGCTTGTCAGCGTCCTTGACAAAAATCCCGGCAAAATCCGCAACCTCGTCGGTAAAGCGACATTCGGAGTCCACAGGACAAATCACCGGAACCCCCGTGCCTTTAAGAAGGCGCGCGTCGTCCTCTCCAAAGCCCGGCGCCGTGTGAACGATCCCCGTGCCATCGTCGGCGGTAACATAATCGCCAAGGCGCGTCTGAAAAGCGCCGCGCTCGGCCTCGCGCGCGAAATAGGGAAAAAGCGGCTCGTAGCGCGCGCCCGAAAGCTCCGCGCCCTTCTTGCGCCAAATAACCCTGAGCGCGGACTCGTCCTTGAAATAATCCCCGGCGCGCGCCTCGGCAAGAACATAGCGCTCGCCGCTTGCGTTTTCTTCTATTAAAACATAGTCAATCTCCGGCCCCAGCGCGAGCGCCAGATTCGACGGCAGCGTCCAAGGCGTGGTCGTCCAGGCCAGAAAAAAAGCGGCGCAGCCATCCGCGCCCTCGATGCCGCCTGTGATCCTAAAGCGCGCGGTAATAGCCGGATCGCGCGTTTCCTTGTAACCGCCAAGATTAAGCTCATGGTTTGAAAGCACCGTGGCGCACCTTGGGCAATAGGGCAGAATATAATGGCCCTCGTATAAAAGGCCCTTGTCAAAAAGCGATTTCACCACCCACCAGATCGTCTCCATGTAATCCGGATCCATCGTCTTATAATCATTGTCAAAATCGACCCAGCGACCAAGGCGGGAAATCGCCGCGCGCCACTGCGCCACATAGCGCAGGACCGATTCGCGGCAGGCCTCGTTGAATTTCGCCACGCCGAAGTTTTCAATGTCGGTTTTGGAATTAAGCCCAAGCTCCTTTTCGATAAGATTTTCGACGGGCAGCCCGTGGCAATCCCAGCCAAAACGGCGCTCGACTTTTTTGCCCTTCATCGTCTGGTAGCGCGGAATAATATCTTTAATGGTGCTGGGCGCAAAATGTCCAAAGTGCGGCAGCCCCGTGGCGAAGGGCGGGCCGTCGAAAAACACGAATTCCTCGGCGCCGTCGTGCGCCTCCACCGATTTCCTAAAAATATCGTTTTCTTCCCAAAATCGCAGCACGGCCTTCTCGATTTCGGGAAAGCTGGCCTTAGCGTCAACAGGCTTGTACACAATTTCCTCCAGAATGAGAAGAGTATGGCGCAAAAACATGGTCTTGGGAATGGGGCAAATCCACCTTCGACGTGCGGCTTTTCCCCGAGGACGACGACAAGGACAGTACTGTGCTGCGGCCCGACGTTTTCGTCGTCTGCGACGAGGAAAAGTTATCCGACGGCAGGGCTTGCAGCGGCGCGCCGGACCTTGTTATTGAGGTGGTTTGCGAAGGTTCCGTGAAGAAGGACTTTGTAACGAAAAAGGCGCTGTACGAAAAAGCCGGCGTTCGGGAATATTGGGTGATCGACGATGAGGCCGTTCACAAATATGTAGCCAAAGAAGGCAAGTACATAGAAAGCGTTCACGTTCCTGACGCGATCATGGCCTCGGACGCGCTGCCCGGCTGCAGGGTGAACTTCCGGGAAATACTGGAAAGGCTGTCCAGGGCAAAGGGCGGCATTGACAGGCAATCCGCCCGATAAGGCTGGGGTTGGGGCGGGGGCTTGCCGCCCCAACCCCTTGCCCAGGCTAATCGTTCACTACGAAAACCAGAACCGCTTCCCCGCCGAAATCGTCGGTGGCGTAAAGCTCGAAGTTACCGTCGCGCAGGTCCCACATGAAGGCATTGTAGAGAAACACGAAAAATTCATGCTCGCTCAGCTCCTCCGGCTCCATGAAGGCGGCCATCAAGGTCGAGGCCATGGGCCCGAAGGTGATTTCCCCGTTGGGGCCGAGCGAGTAGGGGCCGCGAAAGGTGTTCGGCATCGCGGTTCCGTAGGCCATCGCTCCGTCAAGGCGCAGGGTGAAAATGTCGCCAAAAAGCGCCGCGTTGCCGACGCGATCCATGACGATGGTTCCGTCCTCCGTCCGTATCTCGGCGAGAATCCACTCGACGTTAAGCGCGTCCTGCATTCCCGCGGGGTTTGCGCTCGGCGCGCTCGCGCAGGCGACAGTGGCCAACGCAATCGCGGCAAAAGCCGCGACGGCCATGACCGCGAAACGCGCCGTAAATTTTTCTCGTATTCTCATCTTCACCTCCTTTAAAGTCGCGGATCTATTCCCCTGCTCAGGCAGTTTGATCTTCCTTAACGATTCTGTCAAGGCCGATAACAAAATCCGGCTTGTCGATGCTGAGAATCCTTACGCCCTGCGCCGCGCGGCCCATGACGCGAATCTGGCTTACCTTCAGCCGTATCGACTTGCCCTGGCTGGTTATGCACATAATCTCCTCGTCCTCCAGCGCGCTTACGCAGCCGACGAGCTCGCCGGTCTTTTCGCCCACGGTGTAAATGCGCTGGCCTCCGGTGCCGCGCCCGTGCGAGGTGAACTCGTCGAAATCAACGCGCTTGCCGTAGCCGAACTCCGAAAGTATCAGCATTTTTTCCACTTTGTCGGCGCGCAGCATTCCGGCAAGCTCGTCGCCCTCGGAGAGCTTCATGCCGGCGACGCCGCGCGAGGAGCGGCCCATTGCGCGCACGTT
>WRAL01000318.1 GCA_009780285.1 Treponema sp. | reverse complement strand
GCTCTTCTATAGGAAAAACTTCTGGGCGGGACCTTCGTCCCGCCCAGAAGTTTTAGGTTGCAGGGCCTCGGAGTTAGGGCGTTATTGCGGCCTTGTGGAGCCGGAGCTGTAAACAAGGCCGAAGGTGCCGAGGCCGATACCGAACCTCGGAGTCATCCTTACGTAGACCGTGCCGTCTGATGCCGGCCGGATTACGCGCGGAGAGTTGTAGCCCCGGAAATAATAGGTAAAGAATGGCGTTCCATCCGCGTGCCAGGCGCTTGCTACCGTTTGCAAGTTTTTGCTTCCGTCGCCTTCGGCGCCATCGTTCCACCAGAGGCGGTACGTTTGCCCGGCCACAACCTGGAACGAATACCATTGCTCGCTTTCCGCGTCGGTAATCTCGCCGTCCATCCATTGGTTTTCCGTAAGGGGGATGGAGGGACGATCGATGGGGGCCGCCGGCCTTGTGTCGCCGGAACTATACGCGATGGCGAAGGTGCCGGCGCCGCCGCTGTTAAGCGGAAGGATCCTTACATAGACCATGCCGTCCGTCGAGGGCTTGAAGTCAAGCGGCCAGGAAAACCCGGCAACGCCGTGACCGATAAACATTTCCGTTCCATCCTCGTGCCAGGCGCTCGCGCTTGCCTCCAAGGTTTTGCTTCCGTTGCCATCCCAGGCATCGTTCCACCAGACGTTGTAGTTTTCGTTAGCGGTAACGCGGAACGAGTACCAAAGCTCGGTTTCCGTATCGGTAATCTCGCCGTCCATCCATTCGTCTTCCGTAAGAGAAGTGGCATCGGCGGGAATAACGAAGGGGACCGCCGGCCTTGCGGTTCCGGAACTGTACGCCAGGGCGAAGGTGCCGCGACCGACGCTGGAAGACGGAAACACCCTTACGTAGACCGTGCCGCTCAAAGCCGGCGTGAATGTCTGAGGAGTGTTGAACGCGTTGTTAATGGCGCTAAATATTTCCGTTTCATCCGCGTACCAGGCGCTTGCGCGCGCGGACAGGGTTTTGCTTCCGTCGCCGTCGGATCTATCGTGCAGCCAGAGGCGGTACTCTTGCCCGGCCTCTACAGGGAACGAGTACCAAAGCTCTGTTTCCTCATCGGTAATCGCGCCGTCCATCCACTGGTCTTCGGTAAGGGGACTGGCATCATCGGAGGGAAGATCGACGGGGATCGACGGCCTCGTGGCGCCGGAGCTGTACGCGACGGCGAAGGTGCCGCGGCTGCCGATGAAATTCGAAAGCATTCTTACATAGACCATGCCGCCTGAAATTGGCGTGAATGTCCGCGGAGCGGCATACCCGCTAGCGACATCAAAAAATATTTCCCTTCCATCCTCGTGCCAGGCGCTTGCGCGCGCCTGCAAAGTTTTGCTTCCATCGCCACTAGCCGCATTCCACCAAACGTTGTAGGTTTCGCCAGCATCTACAGGGAACGAGTACCAGAGCGCGGTTCCCCCCTGGACAATCTCGCCGTCCGTCCATGCGTCTTCCGTAAGTGAGGCGGCATCGGAGGGAAGAACGAAGGGAACAGCCGGCCTTGCGCTTCCGGCACTGTACGTGACGGCGAAGGTGCCGCGGCTGCCGCTGGAATTCGGAATCACTCTTACGTAGACAGCGCCGCTTGACGTAGGCGTGAAATTCCGCGGTGTATTGAAGGCGCTGTTGGCGTCTATAAATATTTCCGCTCCATCCGCGTGCCAGGCGCTTGCGCTTTCATACAGGGTTTTGCTTCCGTCGCCATTGAGCAGGCCGTTCCACCACACGTGATAGGTCGTGCCAGCCTCCACAGCGAACGCGTACCAAAGCTCGGCGACAGTATCGGTAATCTCGCCGTCCGTCCATTCGTCTTCCGTAAGAACAAAGGCCCATTTTGCGTACAGCGTGATGGATTCCGTTATTTCCGCGTCGAAGTCAAAGGCCGTCAAGGACGCGATGTCCGCGAACCATCCGATAAGAACGTAGCCCTCCCGCTCCGCATCCTGCGGCTCTTCGGCCTTGGCCCCGGCGCGTAGCGTCGCCCGCTCGACTTTGTCGTCGTGGCCTTAATCGAACGTGACGACGCTGCCCTCTTCCCACTTTGCCTTTAGCTCGATGTCGGCCGTAATGGGCGTCGTCTCAAAAGCAAAGGCTTCGTCCTCATCATCCAAGAACCCGTAAAGGAAAAAATGCCCGTCCTTCTCAGGCTGCACGTCAGGCTCCGTCGCGTAGCCGTTTTCCGGCACGGGCTGCGTCGGCGGGACAGGCTCGCCGTCGTCCGCGTCGAAGCTCACCTGGAAAACAGGGACCACGCTCCATTTGGCTTTCAGCTTGAGGTTTGAGTTTACCGGCTTGCCAAAATCGTAGGCGGTTTCCTCGCCCTCGGCAAACCAGCCTAAAAAGTGCCAGCCTTCCTTATCCGGCTTTGACGGCTCGGTCGCCTTCGCGCCGGCGCTTACCGTTTGCGACACCGGCTCCGGCAAGCCATCGTCGGCGTCAAAGGTTACGCTGTAACTCACGGCCGCCGGATTGTTGTCCACGGGGCCGGGGCAGGCGGAAAAGACAAGCGCCAAAAGCGCGACCGAGGCGGCCGTCGCTGGCCACGCAAATCCTGTTTTTTTCATAGTATCTCCTTGGTTTTATTGCCAACGCCTCGCCGCAAGGACGGGCGATGAAGCCGAAAAAAAGCCGGCGCAAGGCCGGCCGGGATGAGGACGTTATTTTGTTCGAAGCTCTTTTTATTTACGAACGAAACATAGGGGGGGGGGGGGGGGGGGCGGGGGGCGGTCTTGTTTGTGAGGGCGGGGGTGGTTCCGCGGGAAAAAACCATTATTTTACCCAACACGCTACG
>WRAL01000317.1 GCA_009780285.1 Treponema sp. | reverse complement strand
TAATGCGCTACAAATATTCTTCGGGCAAGGACGGCCGCCCGGTAAAAAAGGCCGAAATTTACTCTCGCGAGGAGCACGGCATCGATCCGGCGCGCGTTGACGGCGACGCCGCCGGCGTGGTGCGCCGCCTTCGCGACGCCGGCTACGAGGCCTACATCGTCGGCGGCGCCGTCCGCGACCTGATCCTGGGCAAAAAGCCCAAGGACTTTGACATCGCCACCAACGCCAGCCCCATGCAGATCCGCCGCCTCTTTCGCAACTCGCGCGTCATAGGCCGGCGCTTCAAGCTCGCGCACGTCTATTTCGGGCATGTGATCTACGAGGTCTCGACCTTCCGCGCCATCACCGACGGCCACGACGGAAACGTCTTCGGAACCATCGAGGACGACGTGATGCGCCGAGACTTCACGATGAACGCGCTTTTTTACGACCCGGAAAAACGCAGCGTGGTCGATTACGTCGGCGGGATGAAGGACATCCGGGCCAAGCGCGTGCGGGCGATCATCCCCCTGGCGACGATTTTTACCGAGGATCCGGTGCGTATGATACGCGCCGTCAAATACGGAGCCACCACCGGCTTTTCGCTGCCGCTCTTGCTCAAGTGGAAGATAAAAAAGCAGGCGAGCCTTTTGTCGTCCGTCTCGCCCTCGCGCCTTACCGAGGAAATGCTGAAAATCGTCAATTCCTCCTACGCCTCGCAAATCGTGGACGCGCTTGAAAGCGCGGGCCTTTACGCCTACCTTCAGCCCGGCGCGGCGCGCCTTATGAGGACGAGCCCTTCCTTCCGCGAGCGCTACCTTCGCAGCCTCGCCGCGCTTAACGACAAGGAATACCGGGGCAGGCCGGGCGAGGCCGTCGGCGCGCTCATAAGCGATTTTTTGGAGGACACGACCGACCTCAAGCTCGGCGCGAACGAGAACTACAAGGCCACCTACGCTGCGGCGCGGAGCTTCGTGCTGCCGATAAACCCGCCGCGATTCGAGCTTGACCATGCCGTGCGGCGCTTTTTCTCGAATCACGGGATGCAGGTGCGCAAGGCCCGCCTTATGGACAGGCCTTCGCAGAAGGCGCCGCCTTCCTCGAAGCCGTCGTCTTCCGCTTCGCAGAAGACGGCGCCGAAAACCTTGTCGGAAAATCCCGCGACGCAGGAAGGCGCGCCGCGTCCCAAGCGACGCAGGCGCAGGCCCAAGCCCAAGACGAGCGAATAGGGGCGAAATTTCGCCGACGGCGCAAATTTATCCCGTTTCGCCTTGCGCCGGGCCATTTTCGACACTAATATTAATTATGTGGAAGAAATTGCGGTGAATGAGATGCGCGTTCGCGCCCCTATAGTCGACGGCATGTTTTACCCGGACGATCCGGCCGGCGTGCTGTCGTACATGAAAAGCGCGGGGCTTAAGCCCGGGCGCGGAGGCCAGGCGCGCGCCGTGATCGCGCCTCACGGTTCCTGGGACATTTCCGGGAGCCTTGTCGGGGCGGCCTTCGCGTCGGCGGCCGGAAGGCGCGGCGGGGCCGACGGCGGCTCGAAGAACGGGCCTCCCTCCAGAATCGTGGTCATGGGGCCGATTCACAACGATCTGGAGGAAGGCATTTTCCTTTCGAATTCGCATTCCTTCCAAACGCCCATAGGCGACATTCCCGTGGACCAGGAAGCCTCGGGCTGGATCGCCGCCTACAGCCCGCTGATCACCGTCTACGACATTCCGCACCTTTACGAGCATTCCATCGAGGTGCTTCTGCCCTTCGTCAAATATTTCTTTCCGCAAGCCTCCATCGTGCCCATCCTTTTCGGCGGGCAGGAGGCGGCCCACGTTCAGGCGCTGGCAAACGCGCTTCACGCCGCTTTCGCGCCGGTGATGGACGACACCTTGTTCGTGGTTTCCTTCAACATGACGGCGCATCCCGACCGTCCCGGCGAGATCGAGAGCGTGGAGGAATGCATGAGGCTGTTCCGCGAGGGAAAGCAGCGAAAGCTGGGCATGTTTTTTGAAAGCTCCTGCCTTGCCGGCTGCGGCTCGCCCCTTGTGGCCGCGCTTATGCGCAGCCGCCTTCTTGACGGCTCCCGTCCCTGCCTCGCCTCCGAATCCCTTTTGAGCGCTACGGGCGAAAAGAACAAAGCCGTGTACTATGGCGCCTTTTCGTTTGTTTAGATGCAACTGGGGGATGTATGAGAATTAAACTGGCCATGCGCGTCGCTTTGCCTCTTTTGCTGACCGGAGCGCTGGCTTTCGCGCAGAATCAGGGCGATGCGGCCATGGACCGCGCCGAGCTTGCGCTGCGCTCCTTGCAGGAGGGTTTTCCCGACAGGGTGGGGAACATAGCGTTCATGAACGGCGACTGGACGGTAAGGGTTTCCGGCCAGCTTTTTTACTGGGCGGAGGGCCGGCTTTTGCCGGAGGCCGTCAGGCATAGGTCGTCCGAGTTCGCCGCGCATTCGTTCTACGTGGTTCCCGACCGGCCGCCGGAGCCCAGGGAAATGTCGCCGGAGCGGGTCGAGCAGCTGCGCAACCGCAGCACGAGCGCGGCGCGCTCCGCGCGGGTCGATCCGCATCGCGGGCTTCAGGCCGCCCTTTACGGCGGGGACACGCGCGCGGAAATCGAGGCCCTTCAGCGCAAGATTGCCTTCCTTGGCTTTCAGATAACGGTCCACAGGGACCTCGTGGCGCCGCTTCAGCGGATCGAGACCGAGATACGCGCCTGGTCAGGCGGCGCGGCCTTTATCGCCTCGCTGGAAAGCGCCTACGGCTTTAACTGGCGGCAGATAGCCGGCACCCAGCGCATGAGCTACCACAGCTGGGGCCTCGCCATAGACATATTGCCGCGCAGCCGCGCCCT
>WRAL01000316.1 GCA_009780285.1 Treponema sp. | reverse complement strand
GTCCACGCCACGGAAAAGGTGGAGATTTCAAGCTCCGGCCGGCTCGAGGGCGACGTCTTCGCGCCGGAGTTCTCCATAGAGAACGGCTGCGTCTTTAACGGCCGCTGCTCGATGAGCAAGGGCGGCGCCGAGTGAGTCGCCGCTCGCGCGGCCTCGTCGCGGCGGCGCTGCTCCTTTGCTCGTATCCGGCGGCGGCGCAGTCCCGGCCGGATTCGCTGAGCGAGTACCGCGCCGGGAATTTCGAGGCGGCGATCCTTGCGGCCATGCGCGAGCTTCAGGCCAACGACCGCAACATGGATTCCTACGTGGCGCTTTCCCGCTCCCTTATGGAGCTGGGCCGGCACGAGGAGGCGCTTCGCCACGCCGGCATCGCGCGCACGATCAACCGCCACGATCCGCGCATGATCGACGCCATCGGCGAGATTTACTTTTTCCTTGGCAACAATTCCGAGGCGCTGCGCTACCTTCAGCACTACGCCAACGTCGCGCCGGAAGGGAACCGCATACACATGGTTTATTTTTACATAGGGGAGATTTTCATTCGCGAGGGCATGTTCCGCCACGCGGACATCGCGCTTACCGTCGCCGTGCACAAATGGCCGGGCGACGCGCGCTGGTGGGCCAGGCTCGCCTTCGCGCGGGAGATGGCCGGCGACTTTATCCACGCGGTGCCGGCCTACGAAAGGGCCATCGCGCTGGATTCCCTTCTTGACGACGCGCGCCGGGGCCTGGACAGGGTGAGGGTCGCCCTTGCCAGAATGTAGCGGCGCCTCCGTCGCGATACTCACCTTGGGCTGCAGGCTGAACCAGGGGGAAAGCGAGGCGATAGCCGACGAGTTTCGCGCCCAGGGCTTTTCGGTGGAGCCTTCGTGGTCGGCCAAAAGCGCCGCCGGCCTGGTAATCGTCAACACCTGCACCGTCACTTCCAAGGCCGACCAAAAGGCGCGGGGCCTTCTTCGCCGGGTCATGCGCGAAAATCCCGGCGCCCTCGTCGTGGCCACCGGCTGCTACGCCAGCCTCGACCCGGAGGACCTGGAGGCGCTGGACGATCCCGGCGACGGCGGCCTGCGAAGGCTTTTCGTCCCGCGCATGGGAAAGGAAGGCTCGGGCGCCGGCAAGGCCCCTTTGCTTGAGCTTCCCGCTCTGATGCGAGAGGGCGCGGCGAACGGGCGCGGCCTTCGCGAGGCGCTGGAATCCTGGGCCTCGTCCCGCGATGGCCGCGCGGAAGGCGCGCCGGGCGACGCCTTCGCCTTCGCGCCGGCGGAATCCTCCCCGCGCGCCCGAGGCTTCCTTAAAATTCAGGACGGCTGCGACAAGGCCTGCTCCTACTGCCGGGTTCGCGAGGCCAGAGGCCCCAGCGCCAGCGTCGCGCCGGAGGAGGCCGTCGCGCGCCTTCGCTCGCTTGAGGCTTCCGGCTGCGCCGAGGCGATGATCTCCGGCGTGAACGTGGCGCTCTACGAGCATTCCGGCGTGGGCCTCGCGCGCCTTATCGAGCTTCTGCTCGAAGGAACCGAAAAAATCGCGATACGGCTTTCATCCCTCGATCCCACGATCGTGGACGAAAGGCTGGCGCGCGCCGTCGAGGGGCCAAGGGCAAGGCCGTATTTCCACCTGAGCGTTCAGTCCGGCAGCGACGAGGTGCTAAGGCGCATGCGCCGGGCTTACCGCGCGCGCGACGTGGAGCGCGCGGCGGGGATCCTGCGCGCCGTCAAGGGCGATCCCTTTTTGGCCTGCGACGTTATAGCCGGCTTTCCCGGCGAAGGCGACGCGGACTTCGCGCGCACGCTGGAGCTTTGCGCGAGGGCGCGCTTCGCGTGGATTCACGCCTTTCCCTATTCGCCGCGCCAGGGAACTCCGGCCTTTTCGTTTCCCGGCGCCGTAAGGGAATCCCTGGCGCGGGAAAGGGTGGACGCGCTTTTAGGCATGGCGACGGCGGCGCGGCGGGACTACGCGCGCGCCTGGCTGGGCAGGGAAGTGGCCGCCGTCGTCGAGGGCGGGAAAGCCAGCGCGGGGAAAAAACCCGCGCTCAGCGAAAACTACCTGCGGCTCGAGGTCGACTGCAAGGGCCTTAAGCCCAAAGGCGGCGATCCCGTCCGATGCGTCCTTGCCGATATCCGCGACGGAAAGGCCTTCGACGCCGGCGCTGAGCTTATCACATAACACGTCGGACTTTTGCGCAATTCCACACGTTATTCGCTTGACTTTTTGGCAATTCCTCACGATAATGGCTATGAGTTTGGAGGCGCCAATGGAGATGAAACGGAGCGCGATAGGCCAGCTCCTGCAGTGGAAGGAACGCAAAAGCGGGAAGCCGCTTATCCTTCGCGGGGCGCGGCAGACCGGCAAAACCTGGCTGATGCGCGAGTTCGGCAGGCGGCACTACGAAAAGCATGTTTACCTAAACTTCGAGGACAATCCCCAATTGGAGCGGCTTTTTTCGCTGGGCCTGGACAGCGCGCGCCTGATCGAGGGCCTGGGCGCATACTCCGGCGTTTCCATCGACGAAAATACCCTTGTCATTTTCGACGAGGTTCAGGCCGTGCCCAAGGCGCTTGCCAGCCTAAAATATTTTAACGAAAACGCGCCGGGCTACCAAATCGTCGCCGCCGGATCGCTTTTGGGAATCGCCCTGCACGAAGGGACGTCCTTTCCCGTCGGCAAGGTCGAGTTCATGGATCTGCGCCCGCTTTCGTTTTGCGAATTCCTTTGCGCGCTCGGCCGGGAGCGCTACGCCGGCCTTATCGAATCCGGCGACGCGCAGCTGATAACGGCGCTGAAATCGGACCTGATCGATCTGTTAAAAAAATATATGTTCGTCGGCGGAATGCCGGAAGCCGTGGCCTG